>CAZDAO010000017.1:0-19511 GCA_964503015.1 uncultured Nocardioides sp.
GGTGCTGTGGGCGCTCCTGGTCGCTGTCCCGGGCCTGTTCGTCGCCCTGTCCGCCTTCACCACGCCCGAGGGCTACGAGATGATGATGGTCCGCGAAGCCGGCCGGAACGTCGCCGCGACGTTCTGGTTCCCGGACACGCACCCAGTTCTGATGGCGCCCATCTCGGTCGGAGCGCTGGCTGCCGTCGTGGGGCTGTTCACCGCGCTCGGTGCACGCGCCGCGGACCGCCGGCTCGCCCTCGCGGGGTTCCACCCGGTCAGCCTGCTCACGTCCCGGCTCCTCGTCGTGGCCGTGCTGGCCGTCGTCGTCACCGCCGCCTCGCTCGCGGTCACCGCGCTGTTCTTCGAGCCCAGCCAGTGGGCCCCGTACGTGCTCGCCAACCTCCTCATCGCCCTCACCTATGCCCTCGTCGGCGTCCTGGTCGGCTGGCTCTTCGGCCGCGTCGGCGGCGTCCTCGTCGCGTTCCTCCTCCCGTTCCTCGACCTCGCCATCGAGCAGAGCCCCATGCTCAACCCCGAGCTCTCCACCCTGGCGCACCTCCTGCCGGGGTACGGAGCCAGCCGAGTCCTCTACGACGCCGCCCTCACTAGCAGCTTCGACGAGACCGGCTCGCTGCTCATCGCGCTCGGCTGGCTCGCGGTGCTTGCCGGTCTCGTTGCCGGCCTGCTGGGCCGGCTCGTCCGACCTGCTCGCCGCCAGCGTCAGCGCGGCCTTCGCCCTCGAGCAGCAGCCCCGATCTGACGACTTCACGGACCAAACCGCGGCGTGCCTCCATGACGCTGCACCAGCCCCCATCACCATCACCAACATGATCTGGGCTAACATCACGTTTTGTGATGACTGAGACCACGAGCTCGCCACGCACGCACGCTGGCTTCACCGTCGCCGCGTGCCTGTTCCACGGGTTCTCCGACCCCACCCGCCTCGCCATCCTGCAGCGCCTCAGTGAGGGCGAACAACGCGTCGTCGACCTCGTCAACCACCTGGGCCTCCCGCAGAGCTCGTGCTCGAAGCACCTGGCCTGCCTCAAGGACTGCGGCCTGGTCACCTCCCGCGCGCAGGGCCGTGCGTCGGTGTACTCGCTCACCCACCCCGAGCTGCTGCACCGGCTCTTCGCCAGCGCCGACGAGCTGCTCGACGCCACGGGTGAGGCCGTCGCGCTGTGCGACAACTACGGCGCTCTGACGCTGCACCCGACCGTTCCCTCGGCTGAGGAGACCGCATGACGACCCACGGCCATACCTCGACGCAGCCCAAGCACACCCACCCCGTGCTGACCGGCGACGACCGAGCACGGCTCGGGCGCCGCGCGCAGCTCCTGGCCGCGGCGTCGGTGACCTACAACGTCGTCGAGGCCATCATCGCCATCACCGCCGGCATCGTCGCGGGCTCCGTCGCGCTCGTCGGGTTCGGCCTCGACTCCATCGTTGAAGTCTCCAGCGGCCTGATCATCCTGTGGCAGTTCCGCCACCGCATGCCCGAGAGCCGCGAACGCCAGGCGCTTCGCCTGATGGCGTTCTCGTTCTTCGCGCTCGCCGCGTACGTGACCTTCGAGTCCGTGCGGGCACTGCTCGGCGACCACAACCCCGACGACTCCCCGGTCGGCATCGGGCTGGCCATCGCGTCGCTGGCCATCATGCCGTTCCTGTCGTGGGCGCAACGCCGCACCGGCAAGGCCCTCCGCTCGAACGCGGTCGTCGCGGACTCCACCCAGACGCTGCTGTGCACCTACCTCTCGGCCGTGCTCCTCGTCGGGCTGCTACTGAACGCGACGCTCGGGTGGTCGTGGGCCGACCCCATCGCCGGTCTCGTCATCGCCGCGGTCGCGGTCAAGGAAGGCCGCGAAGCATTGCGCGGCGAAGGCTGCTGCGGCGCCATCGGCTCCACCCGCCACGGCAGCGACCAGGAGGACGCCGCGTGCGGGTGCAGCTCCGACGAGGGCTGCAGCGACGACTGCTGTGCGCCCGCCGTTGACGCAGGCAATCAGCAGACAGCAAACCTCGACGTGTTTGAGATCGCCAGCCAGCGACCACGCCTGACATGAAGTCGACCGGTGACTGTCGCGCTCAACTTCCACCCAACGTGTCTGAGCCGGCGTCTAGCGCGATTCGTCAGCATCTAGGCGGGTTCGGACAGGGCAGCCATCCGACGCCGGAACTCGTCCTCGTCGATCTCGCCCGCCGCGAACCGCCGCCGCAGGATCAGTGCTGCCTCGGACGATCCGGTAGTAGCGCCGGGTGACAAGCCGGCCGAGTCGCGTCCAGAAGGGCGTCCCGGACTTCGCAGAAACACCACGAGCAGTGCCACGGCCAACCCAACGAGCACCAACAGCAGAACGAGCATGGCGAACCAGCCGAAGCCGTACCCGTCGTGCATCTCGTTGTAGTCGCCCCACATCGCACTCACCTCGCTCGACGGCCTTGTCACCTCGCTTCTACTTCATCAGGCGTGGGGCCTCTCGCGGCTGTGCCGGATGGGTCCCGTCCGTAGGGTCGAAAGGCCCGACTTCTGGCAGCGAACCGACGCCGGCGTTGAAGGGACCTCGACCAACTCTTGCATCCTGTACCCGGGTACAGGCTTACCGTGGGCCCATGGACCAGAGCACCAGCGGCGACGCCCCCGGCACCGGGTTGGCATGGGCCGACGTCGAGGCATGCACCCTCCCAACCGCCGATCGGCCGCTACGCGTCGCGGAGTTCGACGACCTGTTCACCACGTCGCTGCGCTCGATCGACCAGCCCAGCGACACGTACGCGCACTTGGTGTTGACCGGCGACAACGAGCTCGCGCACCGCGCCCGCCGGCTCTCCGAAGCGGAGACCGCCTGCTGCTCGTTCTTCACCTTCACCATCAGCGAGCCCCAACCCGGCCACGTGAGCCTCGACATCGAGGTGCCGCCCGCACACGCCGACGTCCTCACCGGACTCCTCGCCCGCGCCCGCGCCGTGCTGGCCGCAGCATCATGAGCGCCCCCGAGGCCCAGACGCCCGGGGGAGGGGTCGCCGACACGGCAGGGATGCGTCGCGGTCAGGTCGCAGCCGCCGCCGGCCTCAACATCGAGACGCTGCGCTACTACGAACGCCGCGGCCTCCTCGCCGCCCCCGACCGCAGCCCGGGAGGACACCGGCTCTACCCACCCAAGACCGTCACCGTGCTCAGGGTCATCAAGGCCGCTCAACGCCTCGGATTCACGCTCGACGAGATCTCCGACCTGCTCGAGCTCGGCCGCCACCGCCACGGACGCCGCGTCGACGCCGGACTCCAGCAACGCGCGCACGTCAAGCTCGTCGAGGTCGAGGAACGCATCGCCGACCTCACCGCCATCCGCGACAACCTCACCGCCGCACTCGACGCCGGCTGCGACGACCTCCTGGCGTGCGCGTCATCGCAGTGTTGCCCGATCCCGTTCGAGGCCATCACCCTCCACCCCGACAGCGCCTACGCACCCGCGACGAGCAGCCGGGCGAGCTCGAGGACGCACCGATGACCGAGGCCCCCGACGCCGACAGCGGCGCCACGGGCGACCGGCCCGGCAACCATCACCTCGTCGGCGCCGCAGCAGCCGCCTGTGCCGTGTGCTGCGCAGCTCCCCTTGTCGGGTTCCTCGGTGTGGCCGGCTTCGCCGCCACAGCGGTCACGCTGGTGTTCGCCGGTGTCGTGTTCGCCTTCGTCGTCGGCCTGCTCACTGTCGCCGCCGTGCTCACCCGCCGTGCACGCGTGCGACGGATGTCCTGTGCGCCAGCCGACCCAACCGCCAGCTGCCCTGAGCTCGTCGAGCTCGGACCCACGCGCACCACCGACGACGCCTGACCTCTAGCTCGAACCAGAGTCCAGACTCGACCACAGCGCGGCCGTCGCCACGCGGCCGCACCCTGGTTGGGAGACTGCACGCATGACCGTCGCGAAGTCCCTGCTCCTGTTCGCCCTCGCAGCCGTCGCCGAAATCGGCGGCGCCTGGCTCGTGTGGCAAGGCGTTCGCGAACACCGCGGCTGGCTGTGGGTCGGCGCCGGCGTCATCGCACTCGCCCTGTACGGGTTCGTCGCCACGCTCCAGCCCGACGCGAACTTCGGTCGCATCCTCGCCGCGTACGGCGGCGTGTTCGTCGCGGGTTCCCTGGCGTGGGGCATGGTCATGGACGGCTTCCGGCCCGACCGCTACGACGTTGTCGGAGCGCTCGTGTGCCTGGTCGGGGTCGCCGTCATCATGTACGCGCCCCGACCCGCCTGACCGGTTCGCAGGACTCCGGACAGCGTTTGATCTACCGCAGGCCCCCAGTGGCGGCGTACTCGACCTCGCCTTGGGTTTCAGGCTCCGCGAGCTTGTGACGCCACGGGAACACCCACCGGAACAGGCTCAGGCCGGGACGGTGGCACCAGCAGCCCTCCGGACATCCGCAACACCTCGCTCCGAGAGCTTCCGCAACGCGAGTGCCTCCGGCTACCGCGACGTACGCCCCGACCACGACGAGGAGACCCTTCCTCACGACAACGCCTCCACGAGCTGCTCGATCTCCGGTGAGCCCCTCAGGCCGGCTGGCGTGGGGTACATGCGGCACGACAGTCCGACCTGTTCGCCGCCAGTGACGAACGGGTCTCGTCCGTTGATGCGGATGCTGGGAGAGCCGATGAAACCCAGCTCGCCGGCCTGCTCGGGGGTCTCGACGCACCGCCGGTGCACGGTGACGTCATCCCGGCCCGCCAGAGAGAGCGCCTCCTGGAGGCGCTGGTCCGCGACCTGCCAGTTCGGGCACCCGTCGAAGTACAACAGCTCGACCTGCACGTAGAGCTCCTCATCGGCTTGAGCTGGAGACGGCTCGGGTTTGTCTCTGGACCTCCACTGTCCCACCTGGGTGCCGAGTCGACACCCCTCGCCGGCAACGGTACGTGGTTGCTGTTCTCAGGGGGGTTCCGCAGGCGGGAGACTGCCTCATGGTGTCGCAAGAGCCGGTCGACCGGGCGAGCATCCACGCCGAGCTGGAGCGGGTGCGCATCGACCTGCACCAGCTCGTCTCTCGCGCCACCCCGGACGACCTACGCCGACGAACGAACGGGACCCGGTGGACGAACGGTCAGATGCTGTGGCACATGGCGTTCGGGTACCTGCTCGTCCGTCGGCTGCTTCCGCTGCTGCGGCTCCTCCGACAGCTACCGGACCCGTTCAGCCGCACCTTCGCCGCCACCTTGAACGCGGGTACACGACCCTTCCATCACATCAACTACGCGGGTGCTGTCGTCGGCGCCCTGGTCTTCCACGGTCCTCGGCTGACCCGTCAGTTCGACCGCACCATCGACCGGCTTCATCGACGCCTGGACGTCGAGTCCGACGCGGCGATGGCCCGTGGGATGCACTTCCCGGTCGGCTGGGACCCGTTCTTCCAGGAGACGATGACGCTCGAGCAGGTCTACCGCTACGCGACGCAGCACTACGACTTCCACCGCGCGCAGCTCACGCTCGAGTAGGCCCGCTTCGGCTCAGGCCAGGACGGAGGGCGGCAGCTCGATGTCGGGGACGAGCTCGAGGAGGAGCGTGGGGACGCGGCCGCCGACGTCGCCGATGGTGGGCGCGCAGGGTCTCCTCGTCCTGGCCGCCCGGGCCGGCGACCGGCCAGTCGATGTACCTCACGGCGGGCACGTAGGGGCGTTCTTTCGCCACAAAGCTGCGCTTCCCAGCCCCCTCCTCGCCATCACACGAGAAGGAGGACCGGCCTCATCGGGGACTTGGGATGGTGCGCGGAGCCTCCCGGAGGCTCCGGTTACCGCCCGCGCTGGTCCAGCGCCCGAGATAGGTGGCGGGGTACTGCGTCACCGGCCAGGCTCCATCCTGCGCCGGTGCGCGACGGCAGTGCGAGCAGATGACGCCGTAGCCGCTCGCGGCGACCTCAGGCAGTAGGACGACGTGGTCGGCGTGGCGACGGCGGCGGCACTTGCCATGCGGGCAGGGGATCGCCTTCACGTGCGTCTTGGACTGGTTGGCGTAGGCGAGGTAGACGGGCCGTGTGAAGCCCCCGGATCGCCTCTGTGGCTTCACCAGCTCGCGGATCTCGTCTTCGGTCTTGCCCAGGGCGAGCGCGACGTCGAGGATCGGGAGTCCGTGCCGGCGCGTGGCTGTGTCGACGGTGAGCAGGGCGATGGCGTCGGAGACCCAGACGGTGTCGTCCGGGACCGCGGCGTCGCCCCACGCGAGGTTCGGGTCGGTGTAGATCGACCGAAGGCGCTCTCTGTAGGCGTTGGCGGGGGTGTCGGTCTCATCGGACGTGCGCGTAACCCAGCGGTGAAGTTCTTGGCGGACCTCGGAGATCGGGTGGTCGACCAGGGCGCACTTGGCTCCGCGCGAGGTGATGCCGTTGGTCACAAGCCAGGGCATGACCCGCTTCTTGAGCAGGGTCGCGCGGGTGACTTGCAGGAGGTCGGCCGTCGCAGTCAGTTCCCGGCCCTCCTCGAAGAGGTAGCGCACAACGGTGTCGGTGCTGGCCAGGGTGCGGCCGGCGCGCCTGCGCACATTGCGGATGCGGCCGGTGAGCGGGAGCCGGGCGTGACCGCCCTCGGCGAGAGGGAGCAGAGCCGTGCACGCCCACACGACGTCCTCACCCTCGCCGTGGAAGCGCCAGTCGATGAAGGTCTCGTCGCACAGGTTGCCGAACTTCGCGGAGCTTTCTCCGTTGTTTCGTGCCGCGGACTCCAGTCCGGCGACCAGATGTGCGGCCACAGAAACGTCTGCGCGGTCGTGACGCAGGCTGGGCGTGCCGCTCTCGTGCTTGCTGATCTTGGCCTTGAGGCGGGCGACGTCTGCGTCGAGCGCTACGACCTTGGCGGCGACCTCGGCCGCTTGGGCGCCGTACGCCTTGGCCTCGGCCTCGTCGCCGGCGCCGGCGCTGATGGCCGCCATCGTGCGGTGCCCCTTCGCCACGTCCTCGAGGGGCTTCTTCTCAGCGAGCTTGAGGGCGATCTGGTGCCGCCAGGTGGCGGTGGGGCCGGGGTCGTCGCCACGGCGCTGAGCCTCGGCGAGTTGCGCGATCGAGCTCGGGTCCAGAAGCTGCTGCACACCGCGATCGAGGTGGTAGGCGACGGATGCCTCGAGCTCGGTCAACGAGAAGGTGGCGGCGATGTGGTCCGACTTGGTCTCGCCGGGCCCGAAGTAGCTCCATCCACGCTCGTAGCGGCTTCCCTGTCCGGCCGACTGACGTCGGAACAGGAGTACGAGGTTGGCGCGACCGCTGTTGTTCACGCGAGCCTGGACGCCCCACTGGGTGGCTTCGTCGTCGTACTCCGCTCCAAGGGCGCCGGGTGCGGTGAGCCAGCTCGTGAAGCACTGGAGCGCGCGTCGGGTGGGGGTGCGGTGGGCCTGCCCACCTGTGGCTTCCTTGGGGGCTCGGAGCTCACGCAGGAGTCGCGCGGCCACCTGGCGGCAGACGCGGTCGGGTACTCCGAAGCGGGGGATCTCGTTCCCCTCGTCATCCGTGGGCCACTCCCACGGCGCGGAGAGGACGTCGAAGTACCCGTACTCGTCGAGGTCGTCGCGGTAGGTGGCCGGGATCCCGTCGAGGACGATGTTGCGACCTCGGATGTCGTTGTTGAGGCGCCGGAAGTACTGGCCCGTCCTGATGAGCTCGACCTTGGCGATGAAGAAGCGGACGTCGGCATCGAAGACGTCGGCGGGGTCCTCGCCCTCCAGGTAGCGGGCAATGTCGAGGTCGCTGGGGATCGCGGGAGGGTTCGAGTCACTCCGCGTGAAGAAGCTCTTCGCGGCGCCGTAGGACGCGTTGTCGTCACCGAGTGCTCGGGCGAAGGTGTTGTCGAGGTCGGTGTGGTCGCGGCGGACGATCAGGCGCTCTGCCTCGTACGCCGCGAGGCGCGCGGTGATGTCCTGGTAGGTCTCGCCGTCGGCGTGGGCCTGGTAGAGGCTCGCGATGACCGGTGCCATCTCAGGCTGGGCCTCCGGGACGAGCCCGCGGTTGCCCTCTTCGACGGAGCGGCCGTGCTTGTCCTTCTTGTGGCACCAGCCGTACGGCATCTGACGTTCGGCAAGGGCCGCACCACCGGCCTTGTACTTCATGAGCCGCTTGCCCGTCATGCGTCGGCGACGGTTGGGGTCGTCGCTTCCGCCGACGAGGCCGAGGGCGCCGAGGGCTAGCTCGTCGCCGGGGATGGACTGGTCGTAGCGCTGTCCGCCGAAGACCATCGAGACGTCGCGGATCTTGCACTTGTTGGTGATGGTGGACCAGTCGGCGCGATCGCGACCGGCCCGGGTGACGTCGTCGGCCCAGCAGACCTCCCGGAGGGTGGGGAAGTGGTTGAGCAGCGACATGACCAGCACGGTGACGCCGTTCAGGTCCTCGCCGTCGAGGCGGACGATGTGCTTGATCGTCGAGGACAGCGTGATGTTGAGGAACACCACGTCGCCCACGCAGACGACCGCGGCGATCGGCTCATGACCGGTCGCGTCGTGATGGAGGTCGGCCATGGTGATCCACGTGATGCCGTGCGTCGCTCCGACGTCGGGCTGGGCAGGGTCCCAAGCAGCGTCGGGGAACTGGCTGATCGCAGCGATGTCCGGGTCGCCGCCGTAGATGCTGAAGTGGGAGTCGCGCTGACCGGCGCTGCCGCCGGCGTCGCCGACGAGGGAGTAGCGGATCAGGTGACCGCTGGTCGGCCGGCCGTCGCCGAGCTTGGCGGCGAGCGGGTTGTAGACCTTGCGGGCGGTGTACAGAGTCAAGGGGTCCTCCTCGGGTAGGTGCGGTGCACCGTGCCGGCGAGCTCGCGTGGCGCAATGGGATCGATGGAGGAGGTCTGGCTCACCGAGATGGGTCGGCACTTCTCCACCTTGGGGAAGACCTTGAAGTTGGCGGCCTCGGGGGCTCACCGTCCGTTCCCGGTCGGTCTGATCGATGCGGCGTCCCGGTCGGTTGCGACGGCAAGGCCTCGGGCCCGCAGCTGCTCGCTGATGTCAGGGACGAGGTGTACGGCCGCGTACGCGAGCTGGACGAGGAGCGCGGCGTAGCTGCCGGGGGTCCTGCCGGTCATTGCCGAGACCAACGCGGACCGAACGGCCAGGGCATCGTCGGCTCGTAGTGAGAAGAGCGCCGGGCCGAGGACGGGGTGGTCACTCAAGGCGGTTCGCGGCGCCCACGACCAGCAGGCCTCCACGAGGCAGAACGCGACGAGCACGCGATCATCCACAGGTGCGAAGGCGGTTCGAGTGGCGAGGACGGCGCAGGTGTCGTCATGCACGCTGGCAGCGGTCATCAGGGCGACAGCGGCCGCCTCGGCCTGTTGGATCTCCAAGCCCCACTCCTGTTCTGCGCCGAAGGCGCGCAAGCTCAGGATCAGGGTGCGCGCGCGGCACCGCGCGGCAGTGCCGGTGGTTGGCCCGGCCTGGTCCTCGCATCCGGGCCCAGCGAACTGGGCAGTCAGGTCAGGTCGCGGACGAGCACACGGTCACCGCTGCCCACACCGCGGTCGTGGCGCCGAGCTCATCGACGAGCTGGTCCGGGGTGAGGGTGCGCGCTCGGGTCAGCTCGTCGAGGTACGACTGCAGGGCGAGGGCATAGGTGGGGCGGCCATGTCCGCTACCTGTGAGCGCTCCTTCCCGGAGGACAACGTGCCGGCCGCTTCATGGTCAGTACGCGACGCCGGCCACCAAGGAAACGAAAGAACGAAGAAGCCCGCCGGCTCCTTCGTTCCTTCGTTTCCTTCGTCAGCGCACGGCCGTCAGGATGGAGCTGGGCCGCCCTCCGGACGCTCGAGACGACACCGTCGCCATGCCCAGGTCGATGAGCTTCAGGACGAGCGCGTCCAGTTCGTACCTGGCCTTGTTCTTGGAGAAGACCTTGCTGACTTGGGTTCGGTTGAGGCCCTCGGCGCCGGCCGCGGACACCGCGGAGTAGAGGCGATCCAGGTCGGGGTCACCGAGGGTGGCTCCCCAGATGTGGGCGACCGACGCCTCGGAGTACTCCCAGAGCGCCGCCGCGGCGCTGAGGTGGACCGGCTCCATCGTCGTCGACTGGTCGAGCAGCGCGTAGATCGTGGCGAGGCGCAGCATCTGGGGGCTCGCCCGGACGGTGAGCGAGTCGTAGACGTCGCCGCCGGACGGCTGTGACTCGACGATGTTGTACAGCGAGTCCCACCGCTGGCTGAACGCCTCGCTGCGGGCGACCTCGCCGGCACTGCGAGCGAAGGTGACCGCAGCGCGCAGTTCTGTCCCGAACGCATCGACCTCGGCCGGGGCCAGACGCCCGGGCTCAGGAAGGAGCGCACCACGGTGGCTCAGGACGTGGATGAACCGGTTCGCGTACCCGTTGGCGATGTCTACCGGCTTCAGGACTGCCTTGAGCTCGTTGATCGTCACATGGCCAAGCACGGACAGGTGGGGCTGCTCTGCCACGAGCGTCGTCGCCCTCGTCCGGGCGCTGAGCGCGTCGCCGTCCCAAGCCGACCGCAGGATGGGGGAGATGATCGAGCCTTGACGTCCTGCGACGGTGAGCAGACGCCCGTACTCCTCCTCGGTCAGAAGGAGGCGCTGATCCCCGTCGTTCTCTGGACCCTCGGCCAGTGACGCGAGCGCCTGGATGAGGGCTTCTCCGGACTGGATGCCACCTCGCATGTGTCGCGTGGCCATGAAGTCCTCGTCGGCGGCGTCCAGGACAGGCCGGACCGCGGCGGCGGACGTGCCCTTCCGGGCCCGGGCTGATGATCCGACCACCACGCCGAAGAGGATCGGGTAGTGCTTCTGGTGCCCGACGCTCACGTAGGCGCTGCGCCCCACCATGGCGGCGAAGGAGACGAGCAGGGTCAGGAGCATCGCCGGGGGCGACGCCTCGGTGAGGGGGGCGAGGGCCCGGACGATCCGTCCGGAGATCCCGTGCAGTGCGTCCGGGCCGAGCTCAGGAGGCGTGCTTCGGCTGTCGAGTCGGCTCGCCAGGCGCAGGCGGCCCAAGAGCTCGTACGACGCGTCGGGGGCCGCAGTGCCGTCGGTGACCGCCGGCTTCAGCGTCTGGGCGGTCACAGGGTCACCTCGCCCTCGACGTACTGCCGTGCCGCCAGGCGCATGACCGAGGCCACGGACCTGTCCTCGGCTGCGGCGCGTGCCTTGAGGGCCTCACGGAGGTCCTGAGGGAGGCGGACGACGATCGCGACGTCGTTGGCGGGCGCGGGGGAGACGGTGATGGGGGACTGCGTGGAGGTGGGCATGTGGATCCTCGTTGTGATCGGGCAGATGGGTTGCCGCTGTCGCGACGACTTCTGAAAGTCGCCGTCGCCGATCACTCCGCAATCAGGCTCACCCCCCCTTCTTGTGTGATCTGGACCACTTTCTTGTGTCGGGCGCCTCCGCGCAGACGTGTGGCGGTGGGCCACACAACAGAGCCCCCGCAGACGGCGGGGGCATCCGGCCCCTTCTGCTGCGGTCGACACCCGCTGGAGGGTCCACGTGACACCAACGAACCAGCCGCAGCCCGCGCTCGCGCTGGCCGCCACCCCGGCTCCACCCCGTGACCGGGAGACCCAGCGTCTCCTCGACCTCTGGGCGCAGCTCGCCTACCGCACCGCCTCCGCGGCGGCGCACCACAGCCCCGACGAGACGCCGCTCCGGGACCTGCAGCTGCAGGTCGAGGACGCCCTCAGAGATCGGCTGGACGACCCTTACCCGCTGCTCGACGAGCTCTGGGGCTGGGAAGCAGCACTGCTCCACACGGCGGAGACCCCGCCCGAGGACTGCCTGATCTGCCGCAAGGCACGGCTCGGCCTCCCGGCTGACCTGCCGTTGCCGGCTGGGCTGGGAGGTGCCCGATGACCGTCGCCCACATCCCGCAGGGAGCAGCTCCGGTCGCCGTGAACACCGACACGGTCGTCATCCACGACCTCTCGGTCACCCACGGTGAGGCGGCGGCGCTCGTCCGGTCCCACATGTCCGAGCACGGTCCCGAAGCGGCTGCGGACCTTGTCCGGCGGGCAATCCCCGTCGGTCTGGTCGCGCTCTCGCTCGGCACTGCCGGCATCGACACCGGCAGCCTCACCCGCACCCTTGACGCGTTCGCCGAGCGGGTGGACGAGAAGTCCGGAGCGGCGCTGGCCAGCCTCGACGAGACGCTGACCCGGCTCCGCGGGGGCGAGGAGGCTGTGGCCCGAGCGGCAGGTGCCGTCCTCGACAAGCTGCCAGCCCAGGTTGAGGCCGCTCTGGCCGGCCAAGCCGGAAACGTCCGGGCCAGCGTCATGGAGGCAGCTCGAGCCGTCCAGGATGCCGGAGTCCAGGAGATCACCACGGCGCTCGCGCGCCATTCCGAGTCGGTTCGTGACGCACTCAGCCTCGATCGGGAGGGACCCGTCCGCATGCTGCGGCAGGACCTCCTCGAGGAGCTGGGCGGCACGCGACGTGAGCTCGGCGAGCAGCTGGCTCTGGTGAAGGGTCTGGTCGAGGCCGCTCAGGTGGCCAAGACCGCTGGTGCCAAGAGCAGCCGCGCGATCGGAGCCGCCAACGAGGACGACGCCATGGCACTCTGCCACGACGTGGTCACCGCCGCCGGCGACCTCTTCGAGCGCACCGGCAGTCAGCCAGGCGCAGGAGGAACCACCCGGCGCACGGGTGACGGTGTGGCGACCTTGTCGCAGGCCATCACCGGTCACGGCCGGCAGGTGAGGATCGTCGTCGAGGCGAAGTCCCGCACCCGTCCGTTGACCGCCAAGCAGCACCGCGAGGAGATCGCCAACGCGTGCCGAGTCCGCGACGCGGCCGGTGGTCTCGTGCTCGTCCCCACAGAGGCTGAGGTGCCCGGTGGCGGATCGTTCGCCCGCGTCGACACCTGTGCGTACGTCGTCAGCTGCTCACAGCCTGCGAGCGTGGAGCTCATCTACCTTCTCCTTCGCGAGCACGTGGCGATGTTGAAGGTCAGGCACGACGACGGGGCCGAGATCGACCTCGGCCAGGTCGAGGCGCGTCTGAACGTCGCCCTCGCCGGCATCAGCCAGCTCGACGAGGTCGGCCGCCTGGCCAACCAGGCCAAGAACTCGCTCGAGAAGCTCATCGTGCTCGGACGAGACACCCAGCAGAAGGTGAGGGAGACCCTGACTGAGGGCATCGCCCTCATGCACCCGTAGAACCAGTGAGGAGGAGCGCACCCATGCGCTCCTCCTCACTCTGCATTGTCGTGCCCCTGCGGGGCGGGGTCACCTGTCAGGTCCGGGGCCATCGGTGTCGGAGACGAGCCACGGCCACTCGGACACGTCGCCGAGGAGGATGCGGGCTCCCGGTGTGAGGTGGTCGTACAGCCAGACGCCGATCCGGCGCGACTCCCGAAGCTCGTCCTCGAGGCGCTCGATCTCGTTCAGGAGGTCGAGCACAGCATGGCTGACTTCTTCGACGGCCTCCGCCGGTGCGGGGTCGTCCGGGGCCAGTCCCAGCTGGGTCAGCCAGGACGCACGTCGGCGCCAGCGGCCGCGCTCGTGAGGGGTGCTCATGCCGTCAGGGTCCCGGGTGGTCACGACATCCGCGCGCATCCGCTGCCGGGCTGTGGATGCGGTCGCGCCGCCGCTACCCGGAGTGTGGGCTGATGTGGAGTCGGTACTTGTGCCCGAACCGCACGTCTTCGCGCGCGACCACCTCGGCGTCCCAGAGAGCCAACCCCTCGTCGCGCACGATGACACTGCCGCCTCGCGTGAGGTCCTCGCCGGCAGCAAGGTCGATGTCGTGCAGGTAGGCCACCCCGAGCTGACGTCCGACCGGGGAGAGCTCGACGTCGTACGTCTTGACCGGCCCACTCACGCGCTCGGCTCCCGCCGCGTTTCCAGCTGTCCCGTGCCTCGCACGAACTGGGGGAACTCCAGCACGATCGTGTCGCTCCGGACTTCGGCCACCACTGCCTCGATGCGCTCCGAGCCACCGTCAGCGGCAAGGACGCGCTGACCCACGACCGGGGCGCCGTCGCCGTCCCAGTTCGACATGCTGGCGAATCCGCGACCACCGTTGACCCTGACCCACGTCAGGTCCGTCGGCAGCACGATCAAATTCCCCCGCATGCATCCACGGTACTGCGACCGCGGGCTCGGCGGGGTCCCCACTAAACAGCAGCCATCCGTCACCAACGCCTGGGTCACCAGTCCGCTGCGTCGGTGCATCCGAGGCGCATGGCCTCCTCGATCAACTCGGCAAGCAGAGTTGACGGTGCCACCGGCCGCAGAACACCGACGAACTCGCGCAGGTAGTGGTCAAGCACCCAGGGCGGATCCGTGGTGCCCCGCAGAAGGTGAACCAGGTAGCGCGCCCAGCTCGGGGTCGCGGGTCAGATCTTCGTGCTCCTGAGAGCCGGTGAGGTGCATCAGGACGCGGTCATCCTTCACCAGGCCGGCGTTGGTGCGCTCCACGAGCTCGACCGCCGCCAGCCGGTCATCGGGTAGTCCCAGCACCCACAGGGCCATGGCGGACGCTTCGTCCGTGGTCAACGGGCGGGGGAGGGAGTCGATTCGTCCGGCCCAGTACTCCCTCATCCACCGGGTCCATTGGGCGGAGGCGTCCTTCGGGTCCATCTCGCGCAGCTGTCGGCCGACTGACCGGATCCAAGCCAACTGCAGCACGGTGGGCGCGTCAGTCGTGAGAGTGGGCAACCAAGCCTTGGGGTCGAGCGAGGACTTCAGGGCGATGGTTGCCAGCTGGCGGCCGAGTTGAGCTATGGCTTCGTCGTCGCCGAGGTCGTTCGCGCGGCGCATCGTCGCCACCATCGCGTCGAGGAGTCCGTCGGCGAGGACCTGGTCGTCGTACTGGCCGTACTGCACGAATGCGCGCCAGATCCCGCGTACTTCGGAGGCTTCAGCCGTGTCCCGGTCCCACGAGAACAAGGGCATGAGTCGGGACTTCGCCCATGCTGAATCCGCTCCGGTGAAGAAACGGAGTCTCGTCGACAGCACAACACGGGCCAAGAGCCCGTTACGGGACTGGTCGCGGACCATCCGGTCAAGCTCTGCGCGGAGCTCGTCAGGCAAGTCGGCCCATGTGTCGGTGTGAGCCCGCCACTCGTGGGCAACCACGCTCATCCAGAACTGGGCAAGGTCGCCGGCCGGGTGGTTGATCGCCTCGAAGTAGTGGTCCTCGCTGTCCACGATGTTGCCCATGACCTGCGTGGTGGGCCAGAGGTCAGTGGCCAGGCGGCGGGCGGGTGTCAGCGTGTGCCATGCGGTCGGGTGGTCGGCGGTGCCGCCGCGGGCGAACATGTTGGCGACCGAGGACCTCACTGCATCCACTGGCCAGGACGCGATCACGGTGAGTACGTCATGGGGCGTGACGTCAACCCCGTGCGCTCGGGTCTCATCTAGGGTCTCCGCCCCGCTTGCCTGCTCGGGTGTGCTTGACAAGTTCGCCGTGCTCCACGCGCGAACGAGGGCGTCGCGGACGTCGCTGTCGTCCGGCGCCAGCACGCCTGCCAATCGGATCCCGTCGTCCGGGTAGCGGGTACGCACCCGCGCAGCGCGTTCAGCGCTCCGGTCCAGGTCGGGCCCGTGAACCGGAACTCGTCGGCGGTCGCATACGACCGGATGGCGGCGTACGCCTCGCTCGGGTTCGACTCGATGAGTCCATGGAGCTCGTCTGGGGTGAACGGCTCCGCGTTCTCCACGAACCCCGACGACATGGTCATGTTCAGATCCGGGTGCTCACGAGGAAGGAACTCAGGATGCTGTTCCTGCAGCCTGGTGAACTCCATGGCGATGGTGGCGTTCTCCGGTGCGGCCATCTGGAGCCAGGCGAGCATGTTGTAGGGGACGTAGGCCGAGTGTTCCGCTCCGTCTTGCGGCCCGTCCTTCGCGCGACCCAAGACGGCGCCGACGACGTCGGCGGAGGCAGGCGCGACTGTGTCCGCCAAGAGCATGTAGACCTCATGCTGGAGGTCAAGGTCGTAGAGCAGGTTCTCGTCGAGGATCCAACGCAGCTTCTCGTCGGGGGTCCGGTCTTCGCGTGTGCGCCATGCGTGTACGGCGAGGCGCCGAACGATGGGCTCCTGCGCGCGAGCGAGTCGTTCGACCATCGCATCAGCCTCGTGGGGCGAAGCTTGGAGCAGATGTTCAAGGCTGTCGCGAGCCGCGTCGATCAGCACGTCGGCGACGTCGCGGAACTCGTCCTGTGGATGTGGTTCGATCGCCGAGCGGCCGAAGGACACTGGGTCGAACCCTGGCTGGAGCGCTCGGGCGAGGCGGTTGGCGTCGCGCAGTTGGCGGACGGCCAGATCCAGCAGCTCGGGCGCGTGCTGAGGCAGTAGCGGGATGAAGACCTTCTTCCATGCCTCATCGAGCCAGTGGTCGTCGCCCGCGAACGCGACGTCGAACCGAGGCGCTTCGCTTGAGGGTCCGAAGTCCACACCCGACCGAGGCAGAGGTCGCGTGCTGTGCTCGAGCAGCATGAGCGCCAGGTCGGGGCGCTCCTGCCATGACTCCTTGCACAAGAGCATGTCGAGCAGATCGCCGTGGTCGGCTGGAGAGCGATGCAGAACGAGCACGAGCCACGGCACCTGCCAGTCCGGTACGCGTTGCTCCTGGGCGAACAGCCGGTGCGCCAAGGTCTCCCAGGTGCGGGGGCTCCACGGACGGCTGCGAAGGAGGCGAAGAGCGGTAGGCGACTCCTTCTCGTCCATGACGTACTGGTCGACCACCCACGCAGTCAGCGCCTGCGCGACCGCCCGGTCCTCGTCGGAGAGGGTTACCGGGTCGAACAGCCGGTTGAACTCGGGTCGGTTCGCAGCCCACAACAACCAGTCGGACCCGCGAGCCTGCTCGGTGAAGTAGCGGACCCGCTCCGGATGGCCGAGGGCCTTCTCGAGGTACGAGACCTCCTCGGGGATGGTGGGTGGACCGTTCTTGATGAGTTCGGCGATACGGCGACGATGAGCGAGCCGTCCCCACGCGGTGAGTTCTGCCCAGCGCTCGAGACCATGGACCAGTGGCAGGTGGGACGAGCCGTCAACCGGGTAGTGCACAGGACGGAGCCCGAGCCTCCGCCACTCGCGGCTGTCGGCATCATGCGTGAAGACGAATCGTCGCCCCTCGCGGCCGAGGGAGCGCGCGAGGTACTGCATGACGATGTCGCCGTGGCTGTAGCCGATGAAGGCGACAGAGAAGGCTGAGAACATGCGGTCGAGAAACCGGGCCGCCCACGCCTCACGCAGGTAGGCGTGGCCGAAGTCTTCGTCGGTCACCACCAGCGCGCGAGGGGGTTGGCCCAGGGCCCCGTGCAGGTGGACGATGCCGGTGAAGTCGTCACCGACCGGCAGCGCGGGCGCGCGGTAGACGTCGAGATCCACCCCCCGGCTGCGGCTGGCTCCTTCAAGATGTAGGTCGTAGTTGGTAGTGACCACCCGGGGGTTGGGGTGGACGTGTGCCAGGTCGATGATCGCCTCATGGAGTCGGTTCGGCCGGCTGCCGGGCTTGTTGATCGCGTTCGCCACCAACCTGTGAACGTCGATCTCGAGATCTGCAAGGTCACCCAGGAACACGTCGGGCCGCTCCACGTCGCTACCCGTTGGCACGCTGTTGGCACGCCGTCCGACATCTCGCACCAGACTCGCGAAGTCAGGAAGGCCTGACGGCTCGTCGAGGGACGCCCCCGCCCCGACGAAGAGGACGAGCTTGCCCTCCGTTGCGGCCTCGACCAGTTCGTCTGGCACCTCGACTTCGCGGAACCACATGCGGGCAACGTAGCGACTCGCGGTGACAAAGGGCGCCGTCGACCCAGCCGTGGCATCGGCCCTACCCTTGAGGCACTGCGCGGGATCAGGTCAGCGGCACCCTGATTGTCGGATCGATTGTGTGAAGTCGCGCCAGCGTGAACCTCCCAGATGGGGTCCGACCAGGTGCACGACCAGGGAAGTGAGCGTGGATGACCAGACCAAGCAAGCCAAGGTGCGTGGGACCAAACAATGCCCCCGCTACAAAGAACAGGGCCTGACCCGCGGAGACGCAGGTCAGGCCCTGTTGCTGTTCAGGTGGCGGCGGACACCACGCTGGCCACCATCACGAGCGGCAGGGACACCAGCGCGCCCAGGGACGTCGCCATGGTCAGGGTCTTGAGGCTCCCCTTGGTGGTGAGGTCGAGCAGGGTGCTGAACATCCAGAAGAAGTTGCTGTTGACGTGCAGCGCGAACATCGCGCCCGAGGCGATGGCGAGCGCGATCACCACGGGGTCCACGCCCAGGGTGCCGACGACCGGCGAGATGATGCCGGCCGCGGTGATGGCGCCGACGGAGACCGATCCGATGGCGAAGTGGAGCACCGCGGCGATGAGCCAGGCGAGCAGGATGCTCACGACCACCGATGCGCTCTCGTCGGCGGTGAACAACTGCTCCAGGCTCTTGTCCAGGCCGGTGGCCGCGATGACCGCGCCGAGGCTGCCGCCCACGCCGGTCACCAGCAGGATCTCGCCGGTGGTGTGGAACCCCGCGGTGAGCACCTTGCCGACGCCGTCGGCGCCGACCGATGCGCGCACCATGAGGAAGGCGATCAGCAGGCCGAGGAAGAGCGCGATGTTCGCGTCGCCGAGGAAGGTGAGCACGGGGTGGGTGATGTCCGCCAGCCCGGTGATCGCCCCGGTGCCGATCAGCAGCAGCGGCACCAGGATCGGCAGCAGCCTCACCGGGAGCGGCAGCCGGGCCGAGCCCTCGGAGACCGGGACCTCCTCCGAGCTGTCGTGGATGCGGCCCTCCTCGATGGTGACGTCGGGGTCGACGTCCGTGGCGTCGTTCCACCAACCGCGGCTCAGCAGCACGCGGAACAGGAGGGTGGTGACCAGCGCGGTCACGAGCCCGATCGGCAGGCCGTACAGCACGTAGGTCCCCAGCGGCACGTCCATGAGCCCGGCGACCGCCACCGCGGCGAGACCCGGCACGACGAAGACGTAGCCGGCGAAGATGCCGATCGCCATGGCCCCGGCGAGCCAGGGCAGGCCGTGGCGGCGGTCGACCGCCGGAGCGGACTCCTTGGCCATCGGGGCGGCGAGCACCACCTGCACGTCGACGTAGATGGAGGGGAAGATCGTGGCCAGGGTGGCGGCCATCGCGTAGGGCAGGCGTCGACCGACGCGCCGGGCAAGGATCTCCACGAGGTCCCGGAACGTGCCCATCGCGTGCATGAGGGCGCCGATGAGGACGCCGAAGCCGATGAGCAGGCCGACCTCCACCATGATCTCGCCGAACCCGCCGGTGATCTGCTCGACGGTGCCCTCGGCACCCAGCCCCGCGGCCAGGCCGAGGTAGATGCAGGCGAGGACCAAGGAGATGACGGGGTCGACCTTGAACCTGATGATGAGGACGATCGCGGCGAGGATCGCGATCGACGAGTGGAGGATCTCCATGCGTGGGGCTCCGATCGTGGGCGCTGGTGCAAGCTGTGACACATCGGGCTGTGACCATCATCACCGTGCGTGAAGAAGGCCACCCCGTCGAGGTTGTGGTCGTTGAGTTCACCACCGCGCCCACTCGATACGCTCGCCCCATGGCACGCAGCGTGTACGTCGCCGGGGTCGAGGGGTTCACCGGGAAGTCCG
>CAZDAO010000018.1:0-19102 GCA_964503015.1 uncultured Nocardioides sp.
GGTTGCTCTCGTGGCGCCTGCACCGACGCGCGGGCGGCGAGCCTCACGGACCTTGGTCCCGGGTCTAGTGCCGAGGATTTGAAGTTGTTGGACGGTTGGCCTTTGTGAGGATCTCGTCGGCGGTCTTGGTCCAGACGAAGGGGTGGGCGCGGTCGTTCCAGCCGTCGATGAAGGCGCGGATCTTGGTGTTGAGGTCCTTGACGGACTTGAACACGCCGCGGCGGATGGCCTGGCGTTCGACGATGCCGAACCAGACCTCGACGAGGTTCATCCAGGAGGCGTGGGTCGGGGTGAAGTGGATCTTGAATCGCGGGTTCTGCTCGAGCCACGCGCGGACGTTGGTGTGCTTGTGGGCGGCGTAGTTGTCCATCACGAGGTGCAGGTCGACCGGGACGCCCTGATCGTCGAGGACGTGACGGTAGGTCCGTTCGATCTGCTTGAGGAACGCAAGGAACTCCTGGTGCCGGTGTCGTGGCTTCAACGCCGCGGTGACCTGCCCGCTGGCGATGTCGAGGGCCGCGAACAGGGTCGAGGTGCCGGCGCTCGATGCGCCCTTCTTGCATCGGCAAGATCGGCACCGTGCGGTCCAGGGCCTGGATCTGGGACTTCTCGTCCACGCACAGCACGATCGCGTTCTCCGGTGGGGCCAGGTAGAGCCCGCAGATGTCGGTGACCTTGCCGATCAGTTCGGGGTCGGTGGAGAACCGGAACGACTCCGCCTTCCACGGCTTGATGCCGTAGGAGCGCCACGCTCTCGCGATCGTGGTGTTGGAGATCCCCAACCGGTCTGCGAGGAGCCGCGAGGACCAGTGCGTCACGCCCAGCTTCTTCGGCGGCGGCTTCAAGGTCTCGGCCACGATCTGTCGGTGATCCAGCGTGCGAGGCCGACCAGGCCGCGGGGCATCGACCAGCCCGGCCAGACCCTTGGCCTGATACCGGCTGCGCCACGACAACACCGTGGTCACCGTCGAGTCGACCAGTTCCGCGATCCTGGTGTTCGCGACTCCGTCCGCGGCGAGCAGCACGATCCGCGCCCGCTTCGCCGCAGCGGCCGGCACCGTCGAAGCACGCGTCCATCGTTCAAGCTCATCTCGATCACCAGCACGCAGAACCAGAGCAGGAGCAGGACGATTCGCCATGCCCTCATGATTTCAGAACAAACCCTCCACTGATTTCCGCCACGCGGCACTAGCTCACTCGTCCCAGTGCCATCGAATCCCGACGGTTCCGGGTCCGAAGTTGGTGGTGGTGCGGTGCACGGTCGACCCGTAGCTGGTGATCTCCTGGGACTGTTCGGTTCCGTTGACGATCGTGAATGCCTCGCAGCGAGCCGGAACCTTGTCGGGGTGGAAGCGGATCCACAAGGCGACGGAGTCCAACCGGGGCCATGCCCAGTACCGCAGTTCGTTGTCGTCCTCGGCGGCATCGATTGTCACCTGTTGCTCGAGGACGGTCGTCCCCCCAGCCGGAAGCGGTGCATCCAGGATCATCTCGGCGACGCTGACCATCGCCTCAGGGTCGTGGACCACGCGCTCCACCTCGTAACCACCCAAGGCGGTGTGGGTGGGGGTCCCTTCATCAGGATTCTCGCCAGCAGTGACCAGCGCGAAGCGTTGGGCGTCGTTGACGACGGCTTCCATGACGGACAGGTGAGTCAGCCGGTACGCGCGTCCCCGTTCGTCGAGGTCGTACTTGGTGGTGACCTCTCGCTCGATGAGCTCGTCGAAGGGGGTCCTCATGCCCACCATTGCGAGCAGCCGGCCCATCGCGTCCTGTCGCTCCCCGTAGACGCTGAAGGGGTCGGTGCGAGGCAGCCGGCGCCTGCCGGGCGTCGTGAGCGACTCCAGATCCCCGGGGAACATGCCGAGGATGTCCTCGATGGACGCCACCGCGGCCAGGGACCCGTTGCGGGCGGGCCGGCGCTTGCCGGAACGCCAGTAGCTCAGCGCGGCGAGGCTGACCGGGGTTCCGCGGACGGCGAGGCTGTCCCGCAGCGTCTCCAGGGACATGCCACGACGATTGAGGCCCTCGCGGAACGCCTCGGCGAAGTCACGACGCTCGTCCGCCTCCATGCACAGAACCTAGCGTGCGCGCGTGCTGGGATCACTACCTGCTCGCGCGTCCTTCACATATGGCAGAGCGTCAAGTGAAGGCCCCGAACCTACCTTCGTCCGGATCTATGTCCAGCTCGTCCGGCTCTCGATGGGTGGCGTTCCGTACGCCCCTCATTGGTGAGGTCGGCCGCGCCGAAATTCGGGAGAACCTCGTGATGCACTTCGACCTTGCACGCCCGCGCCCCGGGCGGCCACCCAGCCACCCCACCAGTCGTCAGCGGGGCGTGACCCTTGCCCTGGCCCTCCTGCTCGCCCTGGCCTCTGTGCTCGGGATGACCCAAGCCGCCCACGCGACAACCGGGGTCACCTCGACCATCCTGCTCAACGGCGAGACCTACAACGGCACTGCCGTGGTCGACGAGGGTGACACGCTGACCCTGCGGGTCCAGTACAGCGACGAGGTGGCACCGGGATCCACCGTCGTGTTCGAGCTCGGTGACAACGTCACCCTCACCGGGGTCCCGGCCTCGAACACCGCCGTGCAGTCGTTCGTCCAGACCGGCAACCGGGTCGCGGTGACGTTCAAGAACCCGTGGCCGCCCAATGTCAACCAGGGGGTGTTCGACCTCGACTTCACCGTCGACGCCGTCGACGCCAGCACCACCGGCGCACTGACCTGGCGGGTCGACGGCGAAGAGCAGTCGGTCAACGTGATCATCCGCAACCAGGGCGACCAGTTCGCCAACGTCTCCGAGGGCTACGCCAAGGCCGTGGCGCCGGGCAACCTGGACCGGTTCGTGACGATGGTCGACGGGCAGGTGCGGCTGCGGCCAGAGATCGTGGACGAGGAGCTCTCCTACACGCTGCGGGTGGACTCCCCGCAGGCGCGGAACGGGTTCACCATCGCCGACCAGCTCCCTGCCGGCCTCGGCTACGTGGCCGGCTCCTTCGCCGGCCAGCTGACCACGTGGGACGCCAACGGGCTCAACCGCACTACCGACCCGTACGCGTTCAGCCCGACCGTCACCGGCAACGCCTTCACCGGGACTGTCGAGGTGCCGGGCCCCTCCAGCCTGGCCCTGACCTACCAGGCTCGGGTCACCGACGTGGCCGCTCTCGAGGCGCAACTGCAGGCCAGGTACGACGCCCTGGGCGGGGCGAGCGGGTCGTTCGAGATCCAGCTCACCAATACCGCCGCCTTCGGGCCGACGACCCGCACGGCGTCCGTGCGGCTGCGGGGCACTGTCCCCGGCGTCAACGTCGGCCAGGCGTTCGGCAAGACGGCCGATTGGACCACCCGCAACGTCGTCACCGACGCCGCGGGCAACCTCACCCCGCCCGCCGACATCACCTACACGTTCCGGGCGGATCTGCGGCAGTGGACCGGCGGTCCGAACTTCACGCTGGATCGCAACGTGGTCATCAGCGACGACCTGCCCAACCAGGCCACCTGGAACCCCGGGGCAGCCGACTTCGTCACCGCGACCGGGATCACCCTGACCCGGGCAGCCTCCTGCCCTGCCGACGCCGCCGCCTTTGCCGGCGACGCGTTCGTCGGGCAGTACTGCGTCGCCGGCCAGCGTCTGCTGATCAACGTCGGCCGGGACAACACCACCAACGCGACCATCGCGGTCAAGGCCCAGGCCAACTCCGTCACCGGCCTCGTCCAGGCGGGAAGCACGCCCATTCTGGGTGCCACGCCCTACCGGCTGCGCAACACCGCGGACTTCCACTACCGCAACGGCGCTCCCTACAACGCCGTGCGCGACGTCACCGTCGTCACGCTGCCTGACACCAGCGGTGGCATCAACGACTCCAGCGTGTTCGTCAAGTCCGGTGCAGCCGAGGACGCCACCATCGACCCCGGGGAGAGCGTGACGGTCGACTACACGTTCCGGGTCGCTGCCGGCACGGGCATCGACGCCCGCACCAGTCGGATCGTGGACTACGTGGACCCTGAGATCTTCGACCTCGCCGACCCGGCGACCATCGATGTCGCCGGCAGCTATGACGGCCAGGAGCTCAACGACTCGCACTTCTCCTTGAGCACCGACGCGGCCGGCAACCTGGTCATCGAGCTGAGCTCGGCCGGTCGGGGAGTCGTGGACGCCCGCGGCGTTGACCGGGCCTACGAGGTGCGGATCTCTCTCACCACGCGCCCGTTCGAGGGCAAGGAGACCAAGACCATCACCAACCGCGCCACACTGTTCGGGTCCGACGGTCGGCCGCTGTACTGGTCGGAGACCGAGGCCGAGGCCACGTCGTACGGCGACGAGGCCGAGGTCCGCAAGCGGGTCTTCGACCGCGGCAGCGAAGAGTGGGTCGAGACCCTCAAGGCCCAGACAGACGGCAACGGCAACCTCGTCCAAGACACCTACGTCTTCCGGATCGAGTTCATCCCGCACGGCAGTTACGACAACGTCGTGGTCATCCCCGTCGACGACGTGCTGCCCGACGCTGCCGCCTTCCTGGGCTTCGTGACCGAGGCCAACGCCGCCACCGCAACCGACCCGACCCCGGGACCCGTCGACATCGGCGGCAATCTCGAGGCCACCTACGACGCGGCCACCGGCACCGTGACGCTGGAGCAGAAGGACGGCACCCGCCTCGACGCCGGCGGCACGATCGCCGCGTACGTCGCGGTCCGGATCACCGACGCCACGGCACCGATCGTCAACCGCATCGGCACCACCTTCGCCGAGATCGTGCCGCTGAAGAAGGTCTCGGTGGGTGACTACGTGTGGGTCGACACCGACCGTGACGGCCGTCAGGAGCCCGGTGAGCCCGGCATCCCCGGGGTCGTGCTGACCATCGTCGGACCCGACGGCAACCCCGTGACGGACGTGAACGGCAACCTCGTAGGGCCGACCACGACCGGACCGAACGGTGAGTACACCTTCGAGAACCTGCCCGCACTGACGGGCACCGGCACCTACACCGTCTACATCGACCGTGCCGCGTCGGCCGGCCCGCTGGCGCCCTACGTGCCCACCATCCCCACACAGGGGGAGCGGGGCGGGGACTCCTCGACCTGGGAGGCCTCCACCGTGCCGGGCGACCTGTACGACGACGGCGACCGCGACCCCACGCTGGACTTCGGGTTCGTGATGCCTCCCCCTGTCGTACCGCCGCAGCCGCCGACCCCGCCCACCCCGCCGACCCCGCCCACCCCGCCGACCCCGGCCACGCCGGGTCCGTTCGACCTCGAGCTGGACAAGCGTGTGGTAGGTGAGAAGCTGGCCAAGGTCGGTGCCGTGGTGCGCTACAAGCTCACGGTCTCCAACGTCGGGACGGGTGCTGCGCGCGGCCCGATCCGGCTGAAGGACCCCCTTCCCGACGGCCTGGAGCTGGTGTCGGCCAAGGGCAAGGGATGGAAGTGCACGGTCCGCAAGGGCAACGACACGGTCACGTGCGTCCGGAAGCGGGGGCTGGCTGCCGGTCGCCAGGCCGCTCCGGTGTCCGTGGCGGCTGTGGCGACCAGCGCCTCGCTGGGTCGCGTGGTCAACGTGGCTCGGGTCGCGGTCGCCGGTGAGGAAGCCGAACGGTCCAACAACGCGGACAAGGCCACCATCGCGGTCGTCCCGGCCACGCTGCCTGCGACCGGGTTCCGGGCTCTCGCGCCGTGGATGCCGTGAGATGACCTCGGTGGGGCGGCTGCACCGCAGCATCCGGATCGCCCTCGTCCACGGGCTCGCGCTTGGCGTCGCAATGGCGGCGTTCGGGGCGGGCCCGTGGGCCACGCCCGCGCGCGCGAACGCGGCCGCTCGGACGGGGAGTGAGTGTGGTCCCAGCTACGGTGGGCTCAGGCCGAGCGCGCTCGCCATCGGCGGCGTCACCGCCGCGAGAAGGGTGCTGGAGCGTGGGCACGACAGGCACGGTGTCCCGAGGCCGCCGCCGTTGACCGAGCGCGGGAAGTGGCAGTTCGCCTGGGACGACTCCTCAGGAGCCCGGCCCGGTGCGGCTCGAGGTGTGGTGCGCCTGACCGCGCACACCTACCCACGCAACGGCGCCGGTGACGTCGGTGCTCCTGCCCTGGGCAATCTCCTGCTTGGCCACCTCCGCGTCGGGACACGCCTGAGGGTCACGGGACATGGAGGAGAGCGGATGTGCTATCGGGTGAGTCGGCGCCAACAAGTTCGCGCCACGGACTCAGTATCGGGCTACTACAACACGACAGGGCCACACCTGCTGGCGATCCTGGTCTGCTCCGGCACGCGCCGAGGCCCCGGCGACTGGTCGCACCGCACCATCTGGTACGCGACACCGCTCACCGACACCAGGACCATGTCTCGATGACCAGGATGCGTGCCGGCGGCGAAAGCCCGTGGCGGGACGGTCGTGCCACTCCGCGGCCGGCATCCCGCACCAGACGGTGGCATGGAAGGCAGCTCCCTCGGGCTGTCGACTAGCTCACCCCCGGAGGTGGGGTCGGTCTCCCGAGCCGGCCCCACCTCACCCCTCGACCGCCCAGCGCCTTTGAGCGACGAGGACGGCCATGTTGAGGTAGGACACCCTTGCGCAGCTCAACGCGCAGCGGCTATTCGCCGCGGTCAAGTTGGCAGTTCGTACTGCAGACCGGCTGACGGCGCTGCTGCCGGCGGCATCACCATCTTCGCTCTCCCGAATGAGCATGGTCTATCGGCGACGGGCGTTCCGTATCCGACACCTCATCGGGACGCTGGCGATCACGCCTCCCGACTGGCGCTTCGCGACCGCTCGCGGTTCGGCTGACGGAATGTCCGGGCATGTCGCGAATGGGGTGCCCCGAATGGGAGTCCGAGCGTGGAGACGCCGAGTCAGTGGCGTCTACTCTCGCGACTGGGAATTACTCCGAAGTGCCTAACTCACAACGGCGAGTCATCGTCGCCGCAAGCTCACAGGCTTCGTCCAGCGCGACGTAGAGGCGTTACTCCGAGTTGGTGCACATCGTGACTCCGTCCGGACCATGCGCCCACGCAACGACGAGTCGGCTGCAGAAACCTCGACGCGCCTCACCCACAGCGCGAAGGGTTGCGCTCGGTCTCCGGCGTCGGGGTCTGCCCCGAGTTCTCACCGTTGGCGTTGAGTCGACGCGTGCGCCGATGGGCTGCACGACCTGTGGCGTGATCGCGCACAGCCACGGTCGCAGCGACGTCACGCTGGTCGACGCACCGTGCTTCGACCGGCCGGTGAGGTTGGTGTGGCGCAAGCGGACCTGGCGCTGCGAAGAGACTGCCTGCGCCACGAGGGTCTTCACTGAGCAAGACGAGCAGGTGGCCCGGCCGCGAGCGTTGCTGACCACGCGGGCATGCTGGTGGGCGATCAACCAGATGCGTCGCGAGCACGCCTCGATCAGCGGGATTGCACGCCAGCTCGGCACGACGTGGAACACCGTGTGGACCTCGATCCGCCCGCTGTTGCAGGAGATGGCTGACGACGAGACACGGTTCGGCGGCGTGAAGCGCCTCAGCGTCGATGAGCACGTGTGGCACCACGTCAGCGAGTTCCCGATCGCCGACGGCGGTCGTGGGCCGAAGCTGCTGACCGGGATGGTCGACCTCACCCCCCGACAAGGACGGCCACGCCCGCTGAGGAGGGCGTCTGCCGACCTCCTGCCGTTGACGGAGCTTGCGGGCGTGACAGCCTCCGCTCGTGTGGGCGCTCACCCAGCCGACTCGGGCATGGGATGCCGTCCGTGCCGGATGCGCTACGGTGCGATCCATCCATTGAATCCATCGAACGTTGGCGAGCATGAGCGGTCTGAGTCTCGGGATCCCCGGGGTCGACGCTGTGAGTTCGGGAACTCATTTCTGCGCGCTCTACTCGGGTCCGGCCGAGCGCGACCGGCTGTTGTACCCCTTCCTCGAGGAGGGGCTGAGGCACGGCGACAAGTGTTTGTGCCTGATCGACGACGTCGAGCCGGCGCTGGTCCGGGAGCGCCTCGTCGGGCACCACGGCGCCGACTACTCGCGACGCTCGGCGCAGCTCGACGTTGAACGCTCGTCGGACGCATACCTCCGCTCGGGGGAGTTCAGCGTCGAGGCCATGGTGAGCTTCCTGACTGGCAGGGTGGACAAGGCGATCGCCAACAACTTCGACCTCACCAGAGCCGCCGGCGAGATGTCGTGGGTGCTGCCCGGCGTTCCGGGCTGGGACGACCTGTTCGTCTACGAGTCGTCCCTCAACCGCATGGTCGAGGAGATGCCCGCCATCCTCATCTGTCTCTACGACCTCGAGAAGTTCGGGGCGAGGATGCTCGTCCAGGTGCTCCAGACGCACCCCAAGGTCCTGCTAGACGGCATGGTGATCGACAACCCTTACTACCTGCGGCCGGACGAGTACCCCGCGGCCCGCCTCACCGAGGCGAGGCGGTACCCCATGGTCAGGGTGGGTTCGCACGGCGACGAGGACCTGGACCGAGGGTGGGGTTCGCTCACCGACGGCGAACTGCGCGTCGTGGCCGGTGTCGCTGCGGGCATGACCAACCGCGCTATCGCCACGGAGCTCCACCTCTCGCGCCACACCGTGGACGCCCACCTGAAGCACGTGTACCTCAAGCTCGACATCCACACGCGAGTCGAGCTGACCGTGCTGGCGCTGCAGCATCACCTTCCCATGAGATAGCCAGAGACCTGCCCCTCAAAGGTCACCCGTTCACGGGATGCCGGTGACGTGGCCCCTGAGGAGCATGGTCACACACGAGCTTCCGGCGAATGGAGTGGTCATGGGCAGGGCAGTCGGCATCGACCTGGGAACGACGAACTCGGTGATCGCAGCGATGGAGGGTGGGCAGGCGCAGGTGATCCCGAACGCGGAGGGCAACCGGACGACGCCGTCCGTGGTGGCTTTCCTGGAGAACGGTGAGCGCCTGGTCGGCCAGATGGCGAGGCGGCAGTCGATCCTGAATCCGAAGGGGACTATCTACTCCGCGAAGAGATTCATCGGTCATAAGTACGACGAGGTCAGCAGCGAGATGAACACCGTCTCGTTCGATGTGGTTGCGGGGTCCGACGGTGCGGTGCGCTTCCAGGTCAACGACAAGATGTATGCGCCGGAAGAGATCTCCGCCCAGGTGCTGCGCAAGCTGGTCGACGACGCCGGGAAGTTCCTCGGTGAGCGGGTCACCGAGGCGGTCATCACCGTCCCGGCGCACTTCAACGACGCGCAGCGTCAGGCCACGAAGGACGCCGGCCGGATCGCGGGGCTCGAGGTCCTCCGGATCATCAACGAACCGACGGCCGCTGCCCTCGCCTACGGGATGGACAAGCTCGAGAACGAGACCGTGCTGGTCTTCGACCTCGGGGGCGGCACCTTCGATGTCAGCATCCTCACCGTGGGGGACGGCGTGGTGGAGGTCCGGTCGACAGCGGGAGACACCCATCTCGGCGGCGATGACTTCGATCGCCGGATCGTGGACTACCTGGCGGACGAGTTCAAGAAGTCCAATGGCATCGACCTGCGCGACGACTCCCAGGCATTGCAGCGACTGTTCGAGGCTGCCGAGAAGGCCAAGGTCGACCTATCGGCCGTCAGTCAGACCGCGGTCAACCTCCCGTTCGTCACCGCGGATGCCTCCGGACCGAAGCATCTCAACGTGAACCTGATGAGGTCGACGTTCGAGCAACTGACCGCCGACCTCGTCGAGCGCTGCCTCGGCCCGGTCAGGCAGGCGATGGAGGACGCCAAGGTCACCACCGACGACATCGACGAGGTCATTCTCGTCGGCGGCTCGACGCGGATTCCGGCCGTACAGGCATTGGTGCGCCGCCTGACCGGGGGCAAGGAGCCCAACATGACCGTCAACCCGGACGAGGTCGTGGCCGTCGGTGCAGCCGTCCAAGCGGCCATCATCAAGGGCGACGTGAAGGATGTGCTGCTGCTTGACGTCACGCCCCTGTCCTTGGGGCTGGAGACGATGGGCGGGGTGATGACCAAAGTCATCGAGCGCAACACGACAATTCCGGCCCGGCGGACCGAGATTTTCAGCACCGCGGAGGACAACCAGTCCGCCGTCGACGTCGTCGTGCTCCAGGGCGAGCGGGAGAGGGCGGCCGACAACCGGTTGCTGGCACGGTTCCGTCTGGAGGACATCCGTCCCGCCCCGCGTGGGGTGCCCCAGATCGAGGTGACCTTCGACATCGATGCCAACGGCATCCTGCACGTCTCGGCGCGGGACAAGGACACCGGTGCCGAGCAGGAGGTGACCATCAGCGAGTCCTCCACGCTGAGCCAGGAGGAGGTCGAGCGAATGGTCAGGGACGCCGAGACCCATCGCGGTGAGGATGCTGCCCTGCGTGAGCGGGTCGATGCTCGCAACCAGCTCGACTCCGTGGCCTACCAGGTGCGCAAGACCCTCGACGAAGCCGGCGCGTCTGTGCCCGAGCACGACCGGGCTCGTGCCGAGATGTTGGTCGAGGAGGCGCGCCAGGCCGTGGAGGGCGACGAACCGGTGGACCGCCTCCGCGCCTTGACAGGGGAGCTCCACCAGCTGAGCCAGGCGCTCGGCGCCGCCGCCCGGGATGGCGGGCCGTCGAGCGGGTCGGCGAGCTCCGCCGCCGAGCCGTCCGACAGCGGCGACGACGACGTCATCGACGCCGAGTTCACCTCCCACTGACCGCCATGTCCGACCACGAGGCACCCACGACCGAGACCCCCTCGACCGAGACCCCCACGACCGAGGCCCGGTCGGGCGACGCGCCGGAGGACGCCACGCCCGAGACTGTCGGCCAGTCGCGCCAGGTCGCCGAGCTCGAAGACGCGTGGCGGCGCACGGCTGCCGAGCTCGACAACTTCCGCAAGCGGTGCGCACGCGACGTGGTGCGCGCCCGCGAGCAGGAACGGGCGGCCGTGGCCACCAGGTGGCTGCCCGTCCTGGACAACCTCGAGCGAGCGCTCGAGCACGCGTCGGCCGACCCCAGCTCGGTGGCCGAGGGCCTGCGAGCAGTGCTCGCGCAGGCGGTCGGCGTCCTGGCCGACCTCGGCTACCCGCGTCGTGAGGACGACGGCCGGGCCTTCGACCCCGCCGTGCACGAGGCGGTCAGCACCGTGTTCGGTGAGGGGCTGACGCCCGGCACCGTGGCCCAGGTCGTCCGCCCCGGATACGGACCCGACGACAAGCTCCTGCGTCCGGCTGCTGTCGTGGTGGCAACCAGGGCTTCCTGATGGCCAAGGACTTCTACGAGGTCCTCGGTGTATCTCGCGATGCCGACCCGGCCGAGATCCAACGCGCCTATCGCAGGCTTGCGCGCCAGAACCACCCCGACGTCAACAAGCAGGCTGGGGCCGAGGAGAGGTTCAAGGACATCGCCGAGGCCTACGACGTGCTGTCGGACCCCGAGCAACGGCGGCGCTACGACGCCTTCGGCGAGGACTTCCGACGTGTGCCACCCGACGCGGACCCGGCCGCCTGGCGCCAGGGCCGCGCCTATGCCGATGCGGGGGCAGGCGCACGCGGCCGATGGTCGGGGGGCGGGCCGTCCGGCGGCTTCGGCGGGGCCGACTTCGGTGACGAGATCGACATCGAGGACCTGCTCGGGGGGATCTTCGGTGGGCGAGGGCGGGGCGGCCGGGGCCGGGCCGGCTGGGGACCCGGCCCGGTCCCGGGCGCCGACCACGAGGCGGAGGTGGAGGTCTCGGTCGAGGAGGCCTACCGCGGCACCGAGCGCAGCCTCACGATCACGGGTCCGGACGGCCCCCGCACGCTCGACGTCACCATCCCGCCGGGAGTCGTCGACGGCCAACGGATCCGACTGCGGGGCCAGGGCGGTCCGGGCAGCGGCGACGCGGCGGCCGGAGACCTCTACCTGGTGGTCCGGATCGCCGACCACCCGCGCTACCGGGTCGAGGGTCGTGACGTGCACGCACTCCTGCCGGTCGCTCCCTGGGAAGCCGCTCTCGGGGCGTCGGTGTCCGTCGACACGCCCGGAGGAGCGGCCACGGTCAAGGTCCCGGCCGGGTCGTCCAGCCACCGCCGCCTGCGGCTCAAGGGCCGTGGGCTCCCTCACCCGAAGGGCACGCCCGGGGACTTCTACGCGGAGCTGCAGGTGCGCGTGCCCCGCACCCTGTCCGACGACGAGCGGCGGCACTTCGAAGAGCTCGCGAAGGTGTCCCGCTTCGACGCGAGGAGTAGACGATGACCGCGACCACGCGCTTCGAGCTGGCCCGACCCCACCGGCTGAGCCTGGAGAGCTATGCGCAGGTCACCGGCGTACACCCGGAGCTGGTGCGCCGCCTGGTCGCGCTCGGACTGCTGCAGGTCACCCGCGACGCGCAGGGTCGCCTGTGGTTCGACCCGTCCCAGGTGAAGGAGATGGCCAGGATCCAGCGGCTGCGGATGAGCCTGAACCTCGGCTACAGCGCCATCGGGCTGGTGGTCCAGCTGCTCGACCGGATCGCGGAGCTGGAGAACGCACAACGGCGCACGACACGACGAGGAGGCCCTCCATGGACATGAACAGACTGACCCAGAAGTCGCAGGAGGCGCTGCACGACGCGCAGACCAAGGCGCTGCGCTTCGGCCACACCGAGGTGGACGGCGAGCACCTGCTGCTCGCGCTGCTCGACCAAGCCGAGGGGCTCGTCGAGCCGCTGCTCGCACGCGCCGGGGCCGACCCGGACCGACTGCGTGAGGAGCTCGAGGCCGAGCTCGGCCGGCGCCCGCGGGTCAGCGGGCCGGGCGTGACGCCTGGGCAGGTGCACGTCACGCAGCGGCTCTCGCGGCTGCTCGAGACGGCCGATCGTGAGGCCCGGAGGCTCAAGGACGAGTACGTCTCGGTCGAGCACCTCGTGATCGCGCTGGTGGAGGAGGGCTCGCAGTCAGCCTCTGGGCGGCTCCTGCGGGACCAGGGCCTGACCCGCGACTCCTTCCTGGCTGCGCTGACCGAGGTGCGCGGCCACCAACGGGTGACGTCTGCGACGCCCGAGGGGACCTACGAGGCGCTGGGCAAGTACGGCCGTGACCTCGTCGAGGCCGCGAAGGCGGGAAAGCTCGAGCCGGTGATCGGCCGGGACTCCGAGATCCGTCGGACCGTCCAGATTCTGTCCCGCAAGACCAAGAACAACCCGGTCCTCATCGGCGAGCCCGGCGTGGGCAAGACGGCGATCGTCGAAGGCCTCGCCCAGCGGATCGCCGACGGGGACGTCCCCGAGGGCCTGCGGGACAAGACCGTCTTCGCCCTGGACATGGGTGCGCTGATCGCCGGCGCGAAGTACCGCGGCGAGTTCGAGGAGCGGCTCAAGGCGGTGCTCAACGAGGTGCAAAGCGCCGAGGGCCACATCCTGCTGTTCGTCGACGAGCTCCACACCGTCGTGGGCGCAGGCGCCGGCGAGGGTGCGATGGACGCCGGCAACATGCTCAAGCCGTTGCTCGCACGCGGCGAGCTGCACATGATCGGCGCGACCACGCTGGACGAGTACCGCTCGCACATCGAGAAGGACGCCGCCCTCGAGCGCCGGTTCCAGCCCGTGTTGGTCGACGAGCCCAGCGAGGAGGACGCTCTCTCGATCCTGCGTGGGTTGCGCGAGCGGTTCGAGGTCTTCCACGGGGTGAAGATCCACGACGGCGCCCTGGTGGCGGCGGTGACGCTGAGCCACCGCTACATCTCCGACCGCTTCCTGCCCGACAAGGCCATCGACCTCGTCGACGAGGCCTGCGCCATGCTGCGTACCGAGATCGACTCGATGCCGGCCGAGCTGGACGAGCTCACTAGGCGCGTGACCCGGATGGAGATCGAGGAGGCAGCGCTGTCGCAGGAGGAGGACGCGGCGAGCAGGGCCCGTCTGGAAGAGCTGCGCAGGGAGCTGGCCGACGCCCGGGCCGAGGCCGACGCGCTGCGCGCACAGTGGGAGGCCGAGCGGTCGGCGCTACGCGAGGTGCAGTCCCTGCGTCAGGAGCTGGAGCAGGTACGGCTGGAGAGCGAGCGGGCCGAGCGCGAGTACGACCTCAACCGGGCAGCGACCCTGCGGCACGGCCGGTTGCCGGAGATCCAGCGGCGGCTGGAGGCGGCCGAGTCGCGGCTCGCGGGCAAGCAGGGCGGTCGCCGGCTGCTGCGCGAGGTGGTGACCGCAGACGAGATCGCCGACATCGTGTCGCGCTGGACCGGGATCCCGGTCACCCGCCTGCAGGAGGGAGAGCGCGACAAGCTGCTCCGGCTCGACGAGGTGCTCCACGAGCGGGTCATCGGCCAGGACGAGGCGGTCCAGCTGGTGGCCGACGCGGTCGTCCGCGCCCGCTCCGGCATCAAGAACCCCCACCGCCCCATCGGCTCGTTCATCTTCCTCGGCCCCACAGGCGTGGGCAAGACGGAGCTGGCCAAGACGCTGGCCGCGGCCCTCTTCGACACCGAGGAGAACATGGTCCGGATCGACATGAGCGAGTACCAGGAGCGGCACACGGTCAGCCGGCTGGTCGGAGCACCCCCGGGCTACGTCGGCTACGAGGAGGGCGGTCAGCTCACCGAGGCCGTGCGGCGCAAGCCCTACTCCGTCGTCCTGCTGGACGAGATCGAGAAGGCCCACGTGGACGTCTTCAACACGCTGCTGCAGGTGCTCGACGACGGCCGCCTGACCGACTCGCACGGCCGGACCGTCGACTTCCGCAACACCGTGCTGATCATGACGTCCAACATCGGCTCGGAGCACCTCCTCGGGGGGATCACCGCGGACGGCGAGGTCGAGGACGAGGCCCGCTCGATGGTGATGCGCACCCTGCAGTCGCACTTCCGCCCCGAGTTCCTCAACCGCGTCGACGAGATCGTGATGTTCAAGCCGCTGACGTTGGCCGAGATCGAGCGCATCGTCGACCTCCAGCTCGAGGAGCTGCGGGTCCGGCTGGCCGGCATGCGGGTCACCCTCGAGGTCACGACCGAGGCGCGCCGGTTCATCGCTGACCAGGGCTTCGACCCGGCGTACGGCGCCCGCCCGCTGCGGCGGTACATCTCCCGTGAGGTGGAGACCCAGGTGGGCCGAGCGCTGATCCGCGGCGACGCGGCCGACGGGGGCACGATCTGGGTGGACGTGGCCGACGGGGAGCTCGTGGTGACCGCGTCCAGCAGTCCGACAGAGGGGCAGACAGTGGCATGACCGCGACCACGGAGAGGACGACGACGGTCGTGTGCGGGAACTGCGGAGCCAGGAACCGCGTCCCAGCGGTTGCCGGGGGCACGCCACGCTGCGGGAGGTGCAGCACTCCGTTGCCCTGGGTGGTGGACGCGAACGACGCTGACTTCCACGCGGTTGTGGACGAGTCGAGCATCCCGGTGCTGGTCGACGTGTGGGCTCCGTGGTGCGGCCCATGCCGGACGGTCAGCCCGGCCCTGGAGAAGCTGGCTGGGGAGCTGGCCGGCAACCTCAAGCTGGTCAAGGTCGACGCTGACGAGAACCCGAGCGTGAGCCGTAGGTTCGGGGTCCAGTCGATCCCGACGCTGGTCCTCCTCGACCACGGAGAGGTGGTCGACACCCAGATCGGCGCCCTTCCGGAGAACCTACTGCGCTCGTGGCTCGAGTCGAGGCTGCCGATAGGGGAGCGATGACCGCGCACCCGAGGGGCCTCGGCGCCGACCCGCACATCCGCGTCATCCGGCCCGTGCCGCCACCCACCCAGCACGCCTGCGCGGAGTGCGTGCAGCTCGGCACCCCCTGGGTGCACCTGCGCCAGTGCCTGACCTGTGGCCAGGTCGGGTGCTGCGACTCCTCACCGATGCGACACGCGCGCGCTCACGCCGCCGCGACGGGTCACGTCATCGTGCGTTCGATCGAGCCGGGAGAGAACTGGAGATGGTGCTATGTCGACGAACAGTTCGTCTGAGCTCGAGATGGCGGACCTGCCCGAGACCCCCGACACCACCGGCGCCTATCCCCGGCTCAATGACGAGCAGATCCTGCTGCTCTCGCAGCACGGCGAGCGGAAGGCGCTGGCCGAGGGCGCCACGCTGTTCTGCGCGGGAGACCGCGACTGCGGCGTGTTCGTCGTCCTGGACGGCAAGGTCCGGGTCGTGCAGGAGGAAGGTCCCGGAGGGGAGGCGCGAGTGATCGCCGTCCACGGGCGAGGCCGCTTCGTGGGTGACCTGTCGATGCTGACCGGCCAGGCGGTCTACGTCACCGCCGTCGCTCAGACCGACGTGGAGGTCCTCGAGGTTCTCTATGACGGCCTCAAGGAGGCGGTCACCCAGGACCAGGCGCTCGGAGATCTGATCCTGCGAGCCTTCGTGCTCCGACGCAAGATCCACGCCGGCCTCGGCGCGGGATTGAGGATCATCGGCTCCCGCTACTCAGCCGACACCCGCCGGTTGAGGGACTTCGCGAGCCGCAATCGCATCCCGTCCCGGTGGGAGGACCTGGAGGATGACCTGGATGCCGAGGCGACCCTGCGAGCCTTCGACATCCCGCCCGACCAGACACCCGTCGTGATCTGGAAGGCGCGGACGGTCCTGCGGAACCCCAGCAACACGGAGCTGGCCGAACTCCTCGGTCTTCGTGCGGCGCCGAGCCGGTCGGCGTACGACCTGGTCGTGGTGGGCGCAGGCCCGGGTGGTCTTGCCGCGGCGGTGTACGCCGCCTCCGAAGGACTCTCGACGGTGGTCGTGGACGCGCTCGCCACCGGCGGGCAGGCAGCCACGTCGTCCCAGATCGAGAACTACCTGGGGTTCCCCGCCGGTGTCTCCGGGGCGGAGCTGGCCGACCGGGCCGTGGTGCAGGCGCGCAAGTTCGGCGCCGCCTTCAGCATCCCCGGCGAGGCGACCTCCCTCACACACGCAGACGGCTACCACGTGGTGGGGTTGGCGGAGGGGGAGGATCTGGTCGCGCACGCCGTCGTCGTCGCGACGGGTGTGCGCTACCGGCGTCTCGACGTCCCCGGGTTGGATCGACTCGAGCGCAGCAGCGTCTACTACGCCGCTACGGAGTTCGAGGCCCGGCTGTGCCAACAGGACCCCGTCACCGTCGTCGGGGGTGGCAACTCGGCGGGCCAGGCGGCCTGCTTCCTGGCCCGCCGTTCACCGGTGGTCAACCTGGTCATCCGGCACGACGACCTGGGACGGGACATGTCCCGCTACCTGGCCGACCGCGTCGAGCAGTCACCACGCATCAAGATCTGGCGCCGCAGCGAGGTGAGCGAGCTCGTCGGGCACGAAGCGCTCGAGGAGGTGGTGTTGCACGACCTCCGCACCGACGCGAAGCAGCGCGTCGCGACCACGGCCATGTTCGTGCTGATCGGAGCGACCCCGTACACGAGCTGGCTCGAGGGGCAGATCGCGCTGGACGCGAAGGGGTTCATCCTCTCCGGGCCCGTGGCCGACGGCTCCGAGGGGGGCATGTTCGAGACCAGCCGTCCGGGCGTCTTCGCCGTGGGCGACGTACGCAGTGGGTCGGTCAAGCGCGTCGCCTCCGCAGTCGGCGAAGGCTCGGTCGCGATCCGCCAGGTGCACGGGTTCCTGGAAGCCGAGGGTCGCCGGTGAGCAGGGGCAGACCCGTAGAGCCCTCAGCGTCATGGAGGAGCGCGAGCTCGAGACCAAGGTGATGCGGTTCGTCCGTGAGATCGGCATCGCCCCCGGCGGGCAAGGTGCACACCGTGGCCTTCGACGTGGTGTAAGGCGAGGTCGGCACCCGGTAGATGTCTGTCACCCGTTCCGCAGGACCTCGCCCGGCTCCTGCCGGTACGTGTACGCGGCGGCCCGGACCGCCTCGTCGCTCTCCAGGCCCGCGCCCAGGGCTCCGCCGACCGTCGCCAGGGCGCTGGCCAGCAGCGCCAGCTTGAGGTAGTCGCCGACTCGAACCGCGTGTCCGAGGTTCTCCTCAAGCAAATGCACAGGCACCAGGAGTGGGGTGATCAGAAGTGCGAGGAGCAGGAGCGCTGCATACAGGAAGAACACGCCCAGCACGACCGTTCCCGTCGTGGCCAGGTTGAACAGGGTGACGTGCTTCGCACCCGCCGGATTCGAACCGCGCTCCCACAGGCCCGCTCCCAGGATCAGGGCGGCCGTGATCGCCGTGACGGCGCCCGCCCCGATCGCCGTGAGCCTGGTCCAGCTGAGCGCGTCGCCCAGCTGCCAGATATCGGATGTGACCAACGCGAAGACTCCGGCTGCCAGAGCGGCGGTCAGAGCCTTGGAGAGTCCCATGGCAAGCCGCCAGGGCTGGTTTGCTCGGATCATCCCGACCAGGAGTCGCACGTTCCCGCTCAGGACCCTCGCCGTGAACATGACGCTGCCGTCTCCCGCTTCCTGCTGACTCCCGAGCTCGCGAGCGCGGCGCCGCAGGGCGGCCTCCGAGCTGGAGGGCGCGTGATCCTCGGCCTCCCCGAGCAAGGTGCGCACGAGACCGACGACTACGTCACGGGCGCGTCGACGCAGTCCCACCACCCCGAGCGCCGGCAGGCACACGACAGCCACTCCGTGCAGCGGGCTGGCATGGGCGACCACCGGCCGGCGACGAACCCTGAGCGGCAGATCCGTGAGGCAGACGATGAGGTCCCAGGCCTCCGCCAGGAGCCGCTCCCGCGCCGCGCCGACGAGCACGGCGTCGTCAGCAGGTGGGTGGACGAGGGCATCTACCACCGTTGGCACCCGCCATCGGACGGTCGGCATCAGCACACTCAACTCTGCGCGCAGGTCCTCGGCGAGATCAGCCGCGACCTCGGCGGCCGTGCCCGGAGCCGAGATGAGCCCGATCACCACCTCACCGGCACTCATGGGCAGCCGGCCGGGCTGCACGAATGGGCTCGAACGTTGTACGTCATGCACACGAGTGTCGCCCAGATCGACAGATCGTGGGACCCGCGCCAGCATGCTCAGGCCGACTGTGAGCATCCACTCACTGGCCGCACCCTCGGCGAACACGCGGGACAGGCGCCGGTCGTAGTGGGGGCACTGCGGACTTAAAGGCCCAGCCTCGTGAGGCTGTCCAAGTGGCGTCGTCAACGTCGAGTGCTCGTCGGAGAGCTTGTCGCCCGGACGTGACCACGGAGCGTGCGGCTCCGCTTGAGCGCGGCTACCGGCGAGAGGCAAGCAGGAACACAGCGCGATCGGGCTATGGGGCGTCTGGGAGGTCGCGTCGCCGGGCGACGTGTAGGACGG
>CAZDAO010000019.1:0-18994 GCA_964503015.1 uncultured Nocardioides sp.
TCGCGGTGCTGGCCGACCAGCGCCGCCGTGCCGGGCTGGCGATGACCAGCGACGCGCTAGAGGAGTGGCATCGTTATTGCCTGCCGGCATTCACCGACCGCATGCGCAACCGGCTACGGGCCCACTGCGACGACGAGCACAAGAGCTGGCCGGCCAAGCCACGACACAACGAGCACCTGGCCGACGCCAGCCGCCAGCGCCGCGGGAACACCTTCGCCCACGACATCGACGCGCTGCCCGTCAACAGGCGAGCACACGAACAGCCGCCGGCGCCGGCCGGCCCGCCGCGGCTGGGCCTCGTCGACCTCGACACGGGCGAAATCCAAGACGACGAGCTGGACGGCGCGCAGCCGCGCACCCGCACCGAGAAGGGACCGAGGGAATGACACAGGCAACGATGCACGTGAAGGAGCGCTCCGAGGCGATCCAGCGTGCCCAGCGCGCACTCAAGGCGCTCGGCGAGCACCCGCGCTCGAGCAAGAAGGAGCTCGGTCACGCGCGCGAGCACGTGAACGCCTGCTACTCCCGCAGCTCCGGCGAGTACGTGTGGAACGCCGTCGCGAAGGTCGAGGCGATGGCCGAACGCCGCTACGGCGTGCCGAGCGCACAGGAGCAGGTTCAGGTGGCGGAGGCGCGTGAGGACATCGGGGAGCCTGCGACAGCCGCCCGCGGCCGCGCAGCGGAGGACCGCGCAATCCCATCGACGTCGTTGACCACCACTGTCGAGATGCAGCCAAGATTGCTGAGCCGCCCGAAGGTAACTTTGACGAACTGACCCCGGATTGGGCGACCTGTCAAAGGAGGGGAGCCAGTGCCGGGCAGGGCACCGCCACCGGGAATCTCTCCGGACAGGGCTTACGGGACGAAAGCACCGAACCCGACCTGTGACCTGCGGCGTCGCCGGAGGGGGTTCGTCTTGCGGTGACACCGACCATCCCATCAACGGGCGGGGGCGGATCTCGCCTGCCTAGTGACGGGCTACCAACTCGAGCGCTCGCGGGTCCTGTCAGAGACGACGGAGCCCTTCAGGCTCAACGACAGATCGGCCTCGCCCTGCCGTCGGACGAGGATGATCGCGGCGGTGATGAGCCAGAGCGGGAGGAGCAGGTAGTTCACCAGGCCACCGGGTGGGATGCCCGCGGTGCCCAGGGCGCTGAGTACGCCCAGCACGAGGGTGAGGATCGCGAACCACCGCGGCAGTACGGCGTTGGCCAGACCGGCCAGTCCGGCGCCGAGGAGGGTGGTGGCGATGCCAATGCCCATGCCGGCGAACCCGAAGAAGCCCACGAAGCTGAGGATCCCCAGGGCCTGGTCGTCTTTGGCGTCCGCGGCTCCGTTGATCAGACCCCAGTTCCACATCACCATCTGTGAGAGGCCGGCAGCGACGAGCAACAGGCCGCCGTAGACGATGCTGGAGTATGTCGCTTCGCGAGCTTCGCCCGCACGCAGGTGGCTGCGGAGCGCGGTCCCGAAGAAGACCAGCGCGATCGCCATGACGACCAGGCAGCCGATGGCTGCGTAGTTCAGGGCCAGGTGATCGCGGATCGCCGCAGTGGTCATCGACCCGGGTGAGTCCTGGTCGCCGGTCCGGAACAGGAACATCTGCCCGATCCAGGCCGCGCCCGCGATCGCTCCCGTCCAGGGCAGGAATCGTTCGAACTTGCTGCGAGGCACCTCGCCACTCCCTTCCGCATGATGCCGGCGGGGATCGCCGACACCGCGACCATCCCGGTCGAGTCGCCCGGGCGCACGAGGTCGCCGTCCCGGGTGAGCCGGGAGGTGTTCCCGGGACTGCAGACGGGAGGCTGCCGCGCCGTCAGACTGTGGACATGTTCTTCACGGCCGTTGTGTTCGCGACGGTGGTCCCGATCACGCTTGGTCTGCTGCTCGTGCGGCATGGTCAGCGTCGGATCGGCTGCCTGCTGGTGGCGCACGGGCTGTCGGTGGGCCTGCTGTTGGGTGGCTCCGAGTTCACGAGCACGACCACGGCGGCCTTAGTTGCCGACCAGCTGCTCGCCGGCGGTTGGGTCTTCCTGTTCCTATGGTTGGTCCTGATCGCCTACGTCTTGCCCGATGGGCGTCCGCTCTCAAGTCGGTGGCTGCTCTGGGTCCGTGTTGGGCTGGCGGGCGCAGCCATTCTTCTCGTGGGTGCGGCCGGTGACCGGAGTACGTTCCGGCAGGAGCACGACGGGCTCGCCCCACCGGTGGCATGGCTATCGCCGGCGGTGTCGGCAGTACTCGGGACGGTCGGGCTGCTGCTCGTCGTACTTCTGTTCTTCGGCTCCGCTGTCGCCGTGCGCAGCCGGCTCAAGGCATCGGCGGGCGAGACCAGGCTCCAACTCCTGTGGCTGGTCTGGGGTGCGCTGGCCGTCCCGCTGGGGCTACTCCTGCTGTGGGCGAACCACTTCCTGCTTAGTGACAATCCCTGGGTTACCGCTGCCACTTTCACCGGTGTCAGCACTGCGCTGCCTGCCACCATCACGATCGCGATCTTGCGCTATCGCCTCTTCGACATCCAGCTCGTCCTCAGCCGCACGCTCACCTATGGCGTCCTGGTTGTCGGTGTGGTGGCGTTGTACGCACTGCTGCTCCTCGCCGTCGCCCGAGTCGGCGGGAACGACACCTTGGGTGGCCTACTCACGGTCGCCGTGGTCGCAGTCGCGGTGCACCCGGCCTACGCTTGGCTCGGCAGGCGGGTCGAGCGGTGGGTCTACGGCTACAGGTCCCAGCCGCACCAAGCCCTCCGCCTGCTCGCCGACCGGGCCGACGCTGCAGCATCTGACACGTTCGGCACTCCCGTCACCGACGCGGTCACTGATGCGATCGCCGAGGCTCTCCGTGCCGATCGCGCGTGGGTGGACACCCGGCCCGGCGAGGCGGGCGATCGTGTCGTCCGGACGCCGCTGGTGCATCGCGGCGAGAGTTTCGGATACCTCGCGGTGGCAGTGCCGCACGGGCGGGAGCTGTCATCCGCGGATCTGGCTCTCCTCCGCGACCTTGCCCGGTATGCGGCGGTCCTCGTCCGATCGGAGAGACAGGGCCAGGCTCTCCGCGAGTCGCGTTCGCGGATCGTGGCTGGCCGCGAGGAGGAGCGCCGCCGGCTCCGCCGAGACCTTCACGACGGGGTCGGTCCAGCGCTGGCAGCCGTCGTGCTCAAGCTCAACGCCGCGCAGTCACGCGCCGATGTCGACGCGCGCGCCGCACTGCTTGCCGAGGCACGCGAGGAGGTCAAGGACGCCATCGCGGAAGTGCGCCGGCTCGTCGACAACCTAAGGCCGCCGGCGATCGACGAGGTCGGCTTGCTTGCGGCGATCCGGCATCGCGCTGGGGCATTGTCCGGAGTGCTGACGATCGAGGTGTCCGGGCCGGAGCCACTGCCCGCGCTGCCCGCGGCGGTCGAAGTCGCGGCCTTCCGAATAGCATCTGAGGCGATGACAAACGCCGTCCGCCATGCCGGCGCGAGCCGCTGCCGGGTCGACGTGTGTTTGAACGGTTGCCTAGAACTCACCATCGCCGACAACGGGCGCGGTCGGGCGCTGGCGACTACGAGCGGGGTGGGGTGGACGTCGATGCGCGAGCGTGCCGCCGAGCTCGGTGGCACCTGCCAGATCTCCGACCGGCGAGAAGGAGGCCTCCTCGTGCGTGCGGTCCTGCCTGTTGAGGAGCCTCCGGCGAGCGCGGCGAGCAGGGTCGAGCGATGATCCGGCTGCTCGCGGTCGACGACCACCCGGCGTACCGGCGCGGCCTCGAGCTGATGCTCGCCGACGTCGACGACATCGACATCGTCGGTGAGGCTGAAACCGGTCAACGCGCCGTGGAGCTTGCTGAAGAGCTGGCTCCCGACGTCGTGCTGATGGACCTGCGCATGCCCGAGCTGGACGGCATCGAGGCGACGCGAAGAATCAACCGGCGCGCGTCCGCCCCGGCGGTCGTCGTCCTCACGATGTTCGAGGACGACGACTCCGTCTTCGCGGCGATGCGCGCCGGCGCCCGCGGCTACCTCCTCAAGGGAGCAGAGCAGGACGAGATCGTGCGTGCGATCCGCGCCGCCGCGGCAGGCGAGGCGATCTTCGGCCGCGAGATCGCCCAACGCGTCATCGATCACTTCGCCCGCGGCGCCGGATCCACTGCAGCGGCTTTCCCCTCACTGACCGATCGCGAGCGCGAGGTGTTGGAGCTGGTCGCTGCTGGCAAGGGCAACTCGACCATCGCCCACGAGTTGATGATCAACCTGAAGACGGTACGCAACCACGTATCCAACATCCTCACCAAGCTCCAGGTCTCCGACCGGTCCGCGGCCATCGTGAAGGCACGCGAAGCGGGCCTGGGGGGTGGCAAGTGACTGTGCCGTCAGACGATCGTCACCCGGTGGGGGATCGTCACCCGGTGGGGGATCCCGCACCGGGTCGCTCCGCGAGCCCATCCCTCATTGGACGGGCCGGTGCCCGCGCAACGAGCGAGGCGGGCAACTTGCTCATCGTGCCCGTCAGGAGTGTTGACCGGCCTGACCTGTCACTCAGCCCTTCGGGGGGTGAGGGTCGTTGCCGTAGGAGTTGCGGTCTCCGATCGTGCCGTCCTTCTTGTGAATCAGGTGCTCAACGCCATCCTTCTTCGCCGCTGCGCGACCGGCCGCCTGCGCCTCGGCCTTGGTGTCGTGCGTACTCGAGGCGCGCTTTCCACCCTCGCGGCGGTTGGCCCACCCATCCTGGGTCGGCACCGTGTGAATGTTTTTCTTGTCGGCCATCACAGCTCCCCTTCCGGCGCCCTCCGGTGAGGGGCCAAGGGCGCCATCATCGCAGTCCTGGCGGACCCGCGGCGGGATCGGCTCCCCGGACACAGGTCGCCCCTGCTCAACTGCCGACCGTGCTCCCGCGCGGGCCTCACTCCCGGTTGCGTCCCCCTCGAGGTCTCCGGACCCCGGCCCACGCCTCGCGCACACCGGCTGCGACCTGGGTAGGGACCTTGCGCCCTCTCGCGACGCCGGCGACCGTGGCCAGGCCCACCACGAGCAGCGACGAGGCGTCGACACCCATCTGGCTGGCCAGGGCGCTGACAGCCCAATCCGGGATCGTCTCCGCCAGCATGGGGGCGGTCAGCATGCGTCGTACCGGCTGGGCCTGGACCGCAAGCGGCTTCCAGTGCTCGTACCTCGTGCCCTTGTGCTTCGCAATCATGTTGGTTCCTGTTCTAGGCCGGCGATTTACTGGTGCGGGATGTACTTCGGCCGAATCGTGGGGGAGTTGTAGTTCTTGCGTCGCCTCCTGTGAGATCCACCCTTCGCATCCCCCTGTGCCTCACCTCTCAGCTCAGGCATTCGGTCGTCCGGACAGCGACATGCGTAGACGGGGGCCGCACGGGGATGCCGACCTGATTCACCATGCGCAAAGGGGCACTGCGTCGTGCTCGCGTTCTGGAAGCTGCTGGCTGGGCCTACGCGACGGTGTTGTTGTCGGTGGCCGTGCGTACCGTCAAGCCATGACCATCGACGACACCAACGGCCTGCCCATGCGTCCCCAGCAGCCGCCCCCGACCGACGTGGTGCAACAGCAGCTACGCCTGCTCGTGCAGGCCCTGGACGAGCTCAAGGACGCGGTTTCCCGAACCGACCGCAAGCACATCTCGTCGAGCGGGAGCAGCGTCGGGCCAACCGCGGCGCGAGCGGGGGAGCTGGTCGCCCAGGTGGCCGAGCTGGGCGGCTGGGCCGATTCGCTGATGGAGGTCGGCACGCATGTGATCGACGGAGACCAGGAGTACATCGTCGGCGAACCGGACCGTACGGCCGGCAGTGCATCCCCCCGGGGCCGGGACCAGTAACGAATCGTTATCGGTTAGCGGCGCGCGTCCCGGTGGCGGATCCTGGTGATGAGCCGGATCTTGGTGTTGACCGACTCGACCAGACCGTTGGATAGGCCGTGATCGATGGCGGCGAGGATCTCGGCGCGGTGCTTGGCGATGCGCTGCTGGATCTTCACGAACGACTCGATCCGGCAGCGCCGCGCCCAGGCGATCCACCGATCGAGTGCCTCTGCGGCCTCCTCGGGTGGCAACCGGAACACGGTGCGCAGCCCCTCCTTGAGGAGGTAGGCCCTATAGAGCCGCGGATCGGACTTCGCGATCCACGCCAGCTTGGCCTGCTGATTCTCGGTGAGGTTCTCGGGGTTCTTCCACAGCGCGTAGCGGGCGTTCTTGAGGGCTCGCGCATGACCGGTGGACACGACGAGCCGTCGGCCTGCAGCCCAGCCGTAGACCTTGGTGTTGCCGGCGCGGCGGGCGTCGTTCCATGCGTCGCGGCGCACGACGTCAAGAGCATCGGTTGCCCAGCCGACGACGTGGAACGGGTCGGCGCACCGGACGGCTTGGGGACACCGCTCGCGGACTACGTTCGCAATCCACTCCGCGCCATCGGCCGTGACATGGGTGATCTGGGCGCATCTACCATCACCCGAGGCTTCCAGCGCGTCGAAGAACTCCTCCAGCGTGGCGCGTTCGCGCCCGGCCTTGGCCCACACGAGCCGGCCGGTGTCGTGATCGACGACCACGGTCAGGTACTTATGTTTTCGCTTGTAGGAGATCTCGTCGATCCCGATCCGTCGCAGCCCGGCGAACGCGTCGATCCCTGCGGCCGTGTCAGCCCACACGCGGGCGACAATCGCCCCGACCGTTCGCCACGCGATCCGCATCAACTGGGTCACCGCGGACTTCGAGCACTGGGTCGCCAGCCACGCGACCTGCTGGTCAAACGCGAGGGTGTGTCCCGAGCTATGACGCGCCCACGGAACCTGCCGCACGGTCGGCCCATGGGTCGGGCAGTTCACGCGCGGCGCGTCTGCTTCGAGGAACACCTCGACGGTTCCCAGGTCGAGGCTCCGCCAGCGTCGGCGTCCTTCGCCCGGGTCGTACCAGGAAGCTCGTGTGCCGCATCGACCACAGCGGCCGCGCGCAGCTCGTCGTGGTCGGACGTGGGCGACGACGACCCCCTCGAGCTCGTCGAACTCGATGTCCTCGATGACGGTGTTCTCGACGCTCAACAGGGCGCGCCATAGGCTGGCGTTTCGCACGCCGTTCTCCGTTCCGCAGCTTCTGACCTTCGACAAGCCAGAAACCTAGGCCGGGAGCGGCGTGTGGCCGTTCAGGCGCGATCAGCCACCCACGGAAGCGTCACAAGAGCCAAGTTTGATGTGGCGCACATCACTTGGTCCCTAGGCTCCCGTCACCATCTCGGGGAGTTCGGCAGGTAGATCGCACGTCGCTGCGACCCCGAGGCATGTCTCAAAGAATCGGGGGATCAGATGACTACAAGAACACGAATCGGTGCGTTGCTTGTCGGACTGGTGTGTTTGGCACCGGCCACACCGGCATCTGCTGGCGGTGAGTCTGGGCAAGGACAACCCAACTCGGTCGCCGAGTACACGGTGGCGCCGTCGGCCGACGAGCCGAACCCCAGCAAGGCGCGCCCCGACTGGTCTGCGAACTGGACTAGCAATGCCACGACTGCGGCCATCGCGGCCGCCATCTCATGTACTGGCAGCACCTATCCTCCGGACATCACCACCGGTGGACCAGGCCAGCGGTTCATCACCGGCACTGCCCATCAGCAGTGCTCCGGTCACCCGGCCTTTGTGCAGGAGTTGTGCGCGAAGATCCAGCGCAACACGGGTGGAGCGGACCCGAGCTGGATTGACGTCACCAACTGGCAGTGCAACGACAACACGGGACCGTCGATCTACGCGACCGCGACACGGGACTGCGCGTTGGCGGCGTACGCTCTGTATCGGACTGCCGCCAGGGGGACCGCCACGCCGGTCGGACTGCCTACCCAGCGGCGGTATGGCTACTCATCCGGTAGGTGGCACTGCACCTGATCAGTCACAACCGGCACAACGCACTGACGAGGTGAATGGCTCGTGAACAACGACGCGTCGTGGTCGATGACGTGGGACGGAGACGGGAAGTCGGACAACACCTTCGAGCAGATGTCCTTACAGATTCCTCGTGGGAAGGTGCTGCTTGCCAAGGTATTCGGAGCACCGTCTCCAAAGGTGAAGGGGCCTCGCACGACGTACTTGTGCGTTGACGCGAGCGGTGCTGTTGTGACCCGCAATCACGCGGGGTGGCCCTTGTGGAGCAGCGTTGACCAAGGCCCGTCCGCCAACGGTTTCACTCGTCTGATGCCCGACGACCCAGGCGGCGAGTGCAGCGCGATGACGGATGGGTGGCACCTCGTGGAATGGCTCAACAGCACTCGCTACAGCGTTAACGACGAGCAACTCACCGGACATACGGAGTCCCACAGGCCTTTCTCAGCCAAGCTCGACAGTGAACTGAGATTCGTAAGGCACGTCGACCTGCACGTCGGATCGGGGCAGCCTCATCGCCTGATCGAGGTTCAGGAATGGCGGCTAGTGGACGGCGAGCCGGAGCTCTTGGAGCCGGTGGCGCTCGACTTGCGGGGACGGCTCACTTGACACCGATGGCCCGACGGATCCCGCAACAGCGGGACCGTCGGGCCGTCGGGTTCAACCTCGTCGGCCCCTGCGCTTCTCTGCAAGCAGTTCACCCCTGAGCGCCTCGTTGTGGGCCCTCAGCCGCTTGTTCCCGTCCTCCAGCTCGCCGATCCGGTCGCTCATCACGAGCATACGCCGCTCGCGCGCTGAACCCCGAGCCAGCCAGCCTCGCCAGCTTCCTCACCGCGCACCAGGATCAGCTCGCCCGCTGACCGCTGCGGGTCCGGCTGTCGAGGGACCCGTCAGCGCGGCCGGTCCTCGGTCCACCTCACGCCTGCCCGCCCACCCGAGTCATGGAGCACCCGGCGCCCGGCCCGGAGACAACGGCGCTCCACGCTGAACAGCACCGCTGACACTTGTCCCACGACACGCCCTTCCCGACGACCTACCTCGGGAAGGGCCTGCTTTCAGTTGCCAAAGCCCAGAGGCTGTATCCGGAAGCGGGATCCGCCACCGGCGACGGGTGTTCCGTATCCGACACCTCATCGGGATGGTGGCGACTCACCCTCCTGACGAACACTTCGCGACCGGTCGTGGTTCGGCTACCGGGACGGAGTCGTGGGGCGGGTGTCGGGAACTCTCCGGTCGGCGTGTCCGTCCTGCTGGAGCTGCTGGGCGTCGGCTTGTCGACAGCCGCACTGCCGTCCCTAGTCGCCGCGGCCCAGTGCGACCAACTCGGCCAAGCGCGCGACCGGCCGGAAGCCGAGGCGCGCTGCCAGCGCCAGCGAGGGCGGGTAGTCCTCGTACGCCGCCCACACCGGCTGACGGCCCTGCGCTGCCATCACTCCCGCCATGGCGAGGAACGCGGCCGTGGCATGCCCCTGCCGTCGCGCCGACTCGATGGTGTCAATCCTGACGTCCCACCACATCTCGGTCAAGTCCGAGACGGCGCAGACCGCGACCGGCACCCCGTCGACGACGCGCACAGCCGCGGCTGGAGCGTCCTCGGCGTCAGCACGGACATCAGCCGGCAGACCGGTCAGCACGGCAGGGTCGAGCGGCGCGGACACACCACGCCCGGCGCCGTCGAGGTGTCTGGCGGGTACCGGTCACTGCGTACGTGCATCACGAACGGCCGGGGGGTCCAGTCGGGCAGCGCCGCGCGCGCGCCTGCCAGCGCCTCCTCCTGAACGAGCAGCGAGCGTTCGGGCGAGCCCGTCAGTGTGCGCAGCAGCTCGGGGTCGGCGCGTCCCACGAGCACTGCTGTGGTCTCGTCGCATACCAACGCGACATCCTCGCCGTCGCCCAGCTGGACCTGTGCGTCGCCAGCCAGCAACAGGCTGCGTGCGTACACCCACCGCGCATCGTCTGGCAGCACCGCAGCGAGCGCCGCTGGATCGGCCGGCAGGGCCCGGCTCACGACCAACCCACCGTGGCCACGACCGCACGGTAGGCCTCCAGCAACGGCACCTGCAACGCCCCCTTGGTGGTCGTTTGGGACTGCTGCGCTGGCGCCGTGCTCATGCGGCTGCCGCCGCGAACTCATGAACGACCCCGACGATCTCGTCGTCGGTGAACCACACGCCGTCGGCACCGTCCAGGGGATGCAGCCGTCCGCCGGGGAGGTGCTCGGCGAGGTAGGTGCTGTGGCCGGGGTCGAGGTTGGCGCACTGGCGGCGCGGGACGACGAGCACGGGGCAGGTCACCGCCTCCAGCCGGTAGCGCAGGTCGGTGGTGGTCGCGACCCGGCGTATGACCCGCGCCGTGGTGGGGTTGGCGCCGCGCTGGCCGATCCGGTTCCACCAGGTCCGGAACCCCGGGGCGGCGGCGAGGCTGGGTGCGACGAGCGCGGAGGTGTCCAGCGGTCGCGGGCGGGCGGGGTCGACGGCGGCGTCGATGAGAGCGCGCGCGGTGTCGGGGTCCACGCCGTGTGGGTAGCCCGGTCCGCGCTGGTAGGTCGCGTAGCAGTTGACCAGCACGAGGCCCGAGACGGCGTCCGGGTTCCGGGCGGTGTACTCCAGGGCCACGAGCCCGGTGTCGAAGTTCGCCAGGAGCACAGGACGATCCAGGGCCGCGTGGTCGACGACCGCGGCAACGTCCTCGACCCACTGGTCGAGCGGGTCGGCGCCGGCGGCGAGGGGCGCGGACAGCCCGATGCCGCGGCGGTCCAGGCACAACACGCGGACCCGGTCGGACAGGCGGGTCAGCACCGTGCGGACGTGGACCTCGTCGAGCAGGCCGTCGAGGGTGACCATCGCCGGGTTGAGGACGAGGACGGGTCGGGCAGCAGCGTCCAGACCGGGGTCGGACAGCTCGGCGTACGCCGTGGAGCCGGTGGCGGTGTAGCGCACGACCTGGGCAGGTGGGACGGGTGCGGCGGGCGGAGGCGGCGTACCGACGGCCGTCGCGCCCCCGTAGACCGATGCCTGGGCTGCGACGAGATCGGGTCCGGGGTCGAGCCCGACGTCGGCGAGCGCCTCGCGGGCGCGTGCGACCGCGGCGAGCGCGTCGGCCTGCAGGCCGGCACGGTGGAGCCCGGTGACGTACAGGGCCCACGCCGGCTCATCGAGCGGGTCGTCGGCGGTGAGGCGTGCGAGTTCGCCGAGCGCGTCGCTCGGCGTGGACCCGCGGACCACGGCCTGGAGGTGTTCGCGGACGAGCACCCGCCGCTCCCGTTCCCAACCGGCCGCCAGCGCCTCGCCGCCGACGGTCGCGGGCAGCACCGGCGCGCCACGCCACCAACGTCGCGCTTCGGCGAGCCGTGCACCCGCCTCGTCGTGACGTCCCCGCGCAGTGAGGTGTCGCGCGTGACCTCGGATCCGAGCCACCGCGGCCGCGTCGGTGTCGACGTCGCTGGCGAGACGGTAGGAGTCGCCGCGGGCGCTGAGCACCGCATCGGGATGGCCGCACTCCGCGAGCGCGCTCCGGACCCGGGAGACGTGCGAGCGCAGGGTCCGCAGCGCGGACTCCGGCGGCACCTCCCACATCAGGCGTACCAGCTCGTGAGGGCCGAGCGCCGCGGGCGCGTGGAGCACCAGGAGCGACAACAGCTCGCGAGCCTTGCGCTCCAGCGGCAGCGCCGTGCCCGGGTCGTCCACGGCTGGACGTGAGACCACGAGCTCGCCGAGGACCCTGATCATCGGCCCAGTCTAGGGCTCCCGGTGCGGCACAACCCGACCACAACCTCACCACATCGATGCCTCGCTTGCGGTGTCCTGCACTGTGGTCATGGACCTCACCGAAGACGCTCCCCCCTCATCGAGGGGCGGGAATGTCCTGCACCCGGACCTGGAAGCCGCCTCCCACGACCTGTCCTGGCAGGCATGCGGCCGGGTCGTCCTGCCTGGCGACTCCGACTACGACGCGGCGCGCGTGGGGTGGAACCGCACGGTCGACTCCCGCCCCGGCCTCGTTCTCGAGGCCACCGGTCTCCGCGATGTCCTCGCTGCCGTCCGGGTCAGCCGCCACCGGGGCGTCGACCTGGCGGTCCAGGCGACCGGGCACGGCACCCTCACGCCTGCGGACGGCCAGCTGCTGCTTAAGACCACCGCGATGGCGCGGGTTGTCATCGATGCGGACCGGCGCCTGGCACGGGTCGGCCCGGGGGCGACGTGGCACGAGGTCAACGCGGCGACGACCCGCCACGGCCTGGGATCGCTCGCTGGGCGATGCGGCACGGTCGGCGTCACCGGCTACACCCTCGGCGGCGGGGCGGGCTGGCTGGCCCGCACCTACGGATACGCCGCCGACAGTGTCGTCTCCGCCGACCTCGTCCTCGCGGACGGCCGCCTCGTCACGGTCGACCGCGACGCGCACCCCGACCTCTTCTGGGCGATCCGCGGGGGCAGCGGCAACTTCGGCGTCGTCACCTCACTCACCTTCCGGCTGTACCCCGCGGAGCGTGTGTACGGGGGGATGTCGTTCTACCCCGCCGCCGTCGCGCCGGAGGTCCTCGCGGCGTACCGCACCTGGTCGGCCGACGAACCCGACGGCATGAACACCGCCGTGCTGCTCATGCGGCTCCCGCCTGCGCCGCAGGTCCCCAAGCCCCTCCGCGGGCGGCAGGTCGTGGCCATCCGCGTCTTCACCCTCACCGACGAGCGCACGGCACGCCGGCAGCTCGCACCGCTGCTGCGAGCCGCCGGGCCGCCGCTCCACGACGGCTTCGCCGTCCGCGACTTCGACGCGGCCAGCAGGGCCACCAACGGCCCCGACGTCCCGCCGCTGCCGCACCGCCAGCTCGTCCACCTGTACGACGACCTGCCCGAGGCACTCCTCGACGTGCTCGTCCGCGACGGACTCGGCCCGCTAGCGCCGTTCGCCTTCGTCGAGCTCCGTCACTGGGGGGGAGCCATGGCGCGACCCGGACCCGACCACGGGCCGGCCGGCCACCGCGACACGCCCTGGTCGGTCATGGCGGTCGCGCCCTACCTCCAGCCCGACCGCCGCCAGACCGACGACCGGCTCGACGGGTTCGACACGGCCCTGGCCGCCCACGCCACCGGCGGCTCGTTCCTCACCCTGCTCACCGAGCCCGACCGCACCTCGACCGCGTTCACCACGGCCAACTTCGCGCGACTCCGAGAGCTCAAGCGGATCTACGACCCCGACCGGTACTTCCACCCCTCCCACACCATCGCCCCGGCCCCCACCACGGCACCGGCCGGCGCACCTCACCCAGGAGCACGTCCATGACCATCCTCGTCACCGGCGCCACCGGCAACGTCGGGCGCCACCTGGTCCGCGACCTCCTCGACGCCCGACAGCACGTCCGGGTGCTGACCCGCGACGCGGGGCGGGCGCGGTCCGTCCTCGGGGACCGGGCCGAGATCGTCGCGACGCGCCTCACCGACCGCGCCGCGCTCGATAGCGCCATGACCGGCGTCGACCGCGTCTTCCTCGCCTGCGGGAACCACCCCGGCCAAGTCGAAGCCGAGTGCACGGTCATCGACGCGGCGGCCCCCGCCGGTGTGCAGCGACTCGTGAAGCTGTCGGGACCGGCGCCCGCATCGGACGCGAAACTACTGCCCGAGCGGTGGCACGCGCAGATCGAGCAGCACCTCGCGGAGTCGGGGCTGCCGGCTGTCGCCCTCCGGCCCTACTCCTTCATGAGCAACCTGCTCGCCTTCGCCGAGGTCGTCGCGACCGCAGGGATCCTGCCGGCACCCACCGACGGCGCTCGCGTGGCGTTCGTCGACCCGGGCGACGTCGGCGCCGTCGGCGCTGCCTTGCTCCTCCGCCCCGAGCCGCTGCCGGCCGGTCCGGTGCAGGTCACCGGACCGACGGCGGTGTCCTACGGCGACGTCGCCGACGCGCTCACCGCCGTCACGGGCCGCCGGGTGGCCTTCGTGCCCCTCGACGAGAGTGGCGCGGCCGACCAGATGCGCACCCGCGGAGTCCCCGACGCCGTGGTCGAGGTCTTCCTCGCCGTCTACCGCCAACAGCGCCAGGGGGCCTTCGCACGCGTCACCGACGCAGCACCCATGTACCTGCACCGACCGGCCCGCCCCGTCACCGCCTTCCTCACCGACCACCAGCACCTCTACGACCCCCCAGGCCGTGAGCTCCGGCCGCTGACGCCCCTGACGGCGAGCACCCGGCCGACTGGCCCCGGCGAGCTTCGCACCTTGCGCTGAAGGATTAACATGACCGACCACACCATCGCCGCCGTGGCCGGCACGGTCTCGACCGCCCTCTTCGTGGTCAGCTACCTGCCGATGCTCGCCAAGGCCCTGCGCACCCGCGACCTCGCGTCGTACAGCTTCGGCAGCCTGCTCACCGCGAACGTCGGCAACGGCGTGCACGCGATCTACGTCTACAGCCTCCCCTCCGGGCCGATCTGGTTCCTCCTCGGCTTCTACCTGCTGTCCTCCGCCGTGATGCTCACCTGCTACCGCAGATACCAGCGCAGGACCGACGAACCCCATCGCGCGCGCACACCTTCCATCACCGTCCACGACGAGCAAGGAGCCAACGATGGCGCTCATCCTCACGATCCTGATCGCTTTCCCGCTCGGTTACCGAGTGCGGCTGCGGGCGACCGCCGTCCTCTCGTACCTAGCCGTGCACAGCATCGTCTTTTCGTTCCAAACCGCGGGCCTGCTCCTCAACTGGATCGGCGGTGACCGGTCTGCCTTTGGAGACACCTTCCCCGACCATGACCCCGCGTCGTACTACGGCTATGGGATCGTCAACGCAGCGATCCTGCTCGCAGGTCTCGGGCTGGTCCTCCTCGGCCACCGCACCGCCGAGAAACGTCGGATCCGGCAGCGGACGAATTGATCGCGAGGCGCTCGCCGTCGGCGCCCATTCCTCCAACACCCTCATCTCTCGCGCGCGTCCCCTGCGACGGCGCGACCACGTTCACCCCCCCAGCGCCCACCCACGCGCTGAGGGCCAACCGAAAGGACATCCGATGGACGAGCCCCTGACATCGTTCGAGCGCGAGCCGGTCACCAAGCCTCGGGGGCCGAGGCTGCCGGAGGACGACCCCGCCCCGCGGCCCACCGGCACCAAGCCGCCGGCCCCACCGGCGCCGCAGCCGCCCCGGCTTCCCGGGCCGCGCACCGAGCCGCCGCCCGTCGACGAGGACCCCCCTGACCGCGGCCCCGTGGTGAAACCGCGTCCGAACCAGCCGCCGGTCGACAGACCCGCATCGCCGACCGTGACCGGCCCGATCGGTGCCCGCTGGCGGGAGTTGGGCGGCGAGAACTGGGGCCGACCGGCGGGTCCCGTGGTGACCTTCGCCGCCGGCGGTCAGTACGCGGCGTTCGAGCGCACCAGCAGACCAGGGCAGTTCGCCCTGATCCTGTGGCGGCAGGCGACCGGTGCGCTGCTCATCGACACGATCATGTACGCCGTCTACCACGCGACGGGCGGCGCCCGAGGACCGCTCGGCTACCCGACCGCCGAGAGGACGACGACCCATGACGAACACGGGTGGTTCCAGGCCTTCGACGGTGGCGTCATCGTGTGGCACCAGACCACCGGGGCCGTCGCTGTCCACGGGGCGATGTACGAGGCCTACGAGCGGGTCCACGGCACGCACTTCGGCTACCCGCTCGCCGAGCAGGCGCTGACCCCGGACAAGCGGGCCTGGGTCCAGGAGTTCCGCAACCTCGACACCGGCGCGGAGAGCTCGATCTACTGGACCGCGGAACACGGCGCGCACCCGCTGTACGGGCAGATCCGGGCGGCGTGGCGCTCCTACTCCGGTGCGCACGACATCGGCTACCCGAAGACCGGCGAGATGGACGCCGCGAGCGGGGGGCGCTGGCAGCAGTTCCAGGGCGGCGACTACATCTGGCATCCCGACACCGGCGCGCACGAGGTGCACGGCGATATCGCCGCCGTGTACCACGGCCTGGGCGGGTCCGGCTGGGGCTACCCCATCACCGACGAGTCCGACGCTCAGCGCGGCGGCCGTTTCAATCACTTTCGCCTTGCCGACGGCCTCGACGGGTCGATCTACTGGACCCCCGCTACGCGCGCCCACGCCGTCACGCGTGCGATCCGGGACCGGTGGGAGACCACCGGCTGGGAGAGGGGACACCTCGGGTTCCCCACGGGCGACGAGGAGGCGTGGGCGGACGAGCCCAGCGGCCGCCGGCAGTCCTTCGAGCATGGGCAGATCCTGCACTCGGTCAACCGCGGCATCGCTGCCGCCGATCCGGTGGTCTTCCGCGGCAACCTCCGTGGCAGTCAGGGGTTCGGCGGGCACGCTGCGGTCGAGCTGCACTCCGACGGACGCGCCAGGTACCACGGCGAGGTGACCAACGGCGCCTACCAGGGCTACGACTACACCATCTTCCTCATGGCCCACACGCCGACGTTCGCGTTCAGCTGGACCAGGAGCGGCGACATCCCCGCGCAGGCCTTCGGCCGCAACGTGCACCGGTGGGACGAGACGCAGCCCAACGCCGAGCAGCCGAACGCGTCGCACGGCTTCACCGGGGCCGCCTTCATCGACCTGGCTGATGTCCGATGGGAGCTGCACTCCGACCACCAGGGCAGCGTCACCGGCATCCTGGACGACGCGCTCGCCCTGGTGGCGACCTGGGCGGTGACCTACGCCCTGGGACCGCTGGTTCCCGTGATCTACGCGGGCGTCAGCGTCGGCGCGGCGGTCACCAAGGGCTCATGGGAGACTGGGCCGAAGATCATCGCCGGCACCATGTGGATGGTCGCCCCCGGCGGCTTCCTGGTCGGCATGGCCGTCGACGCCCTCGCCCGGATCGGGACGAGGGAACGCGGGCTCGCCGAGGACGAGAAGAGACTTCTGCGCACGATCTTCAAGGACACGGTCGACCTGGACAAGATCCGGCTGACCGACACCAGCGGTAAGGACAACGACCCGTTCACGTTCCCCAGCCCCGTGCCCGGCATCGACATGAACCTCAACATGGCCGACAGCTACCGGGAACTCACGATGCTCCTCGACGACCAGGGAAACCCTGACCCGGCGGGGGCGCAGCTGCTGGCGCACGAAGCGACGCACGCGTGGCACTACAAGTACCTGGCCAACCACGTCTCCTACATCCTGCTGGGCATCGGGGACACGAACTACGACCCCGGCGACATCGGCCGGGACTGGTTCCGCTACAACATCGAGCAGCAGGCGACGATCGTCGAGTGGTGGGTCAGGGACTACCTCGACCTGTCCAGCCCGAAGGACGGCTACGGCCTTGACCGGACGGGGACCGGATCCGCCACCGCCGACGAGCGGTTCCAGTACATCGCCAAGAACATCCGCACCGGGCGCGGGCGATGACCGCCCGCGCGGTCGCCGCGATGTGCGGTCTCGGCCTCCTGATCCTCGTCGTCGTGATGCTGCGACGCACGGTGACCCTTAACCCACAGCCCGAGCCGCCCGGCTGACCGCGCGCCGAGCGAGGCGTCTGGAAGCCAGGCGAGCGACCCGGGCAAACCGATTGCGGGACCGAAAGGCCTGTGGCGGTCCACGTACGGGCCGGTGCAGGATCCCGCGCCGGGTCGCTCCGCGAGCCCATCCCGCGCCGGGTCGCTCCGCGAGCCCATCCCGCACGCCCGGACCATCTGGTCCGGGTCTTCGGGCATCTCGCACGGCGGTCCTAGTCTGGGCAGGTGGTAAGCGGATGGACCTCCCACGGCGTCAACACGACGTGAGTGATGCCGACTTCGCGGAGTTCTACGCCGCCTCCCGGGACCGGTGCCTACGCGCCGTCGTCGCGTCTGGCCTGTCGCGCATGGAGGCCGAGGACGCACTCGCCGAGGCTTACGCTCGGGCCTTCGCGAGGTGGGGGACCGTCCGTGAGTGCGTCTCCCCGAGCGCCTGGGTGGTCCGGACGGCGGTGAACGCGAATATCTCGTGGTGGCGGCGCCGTCGGCGCGAGCAGATCGAGCCCGACGCGGGGGCCGGCGTCTCGGCTCGTGGCGACCGCTGCGGGGATGCCGACCTGGTGCGCGCGGTGGCCGACCTGCCCGCCCGGCAGCGCCAAGTCGTCGTACTGCGCTACCTGCTCGACCTCGACACCGCGCAGACGGCGCTCGCCCTCGGCCTCGCGCCGGGCACTGTGACCGCCCACCTGCATCGCGCGCTGCGCACCCTCCGCGACCATCCGGCCCTTGACCAGACAGAGGTAGGACGATGAACGATCTTGAGACGCTTGAGCCCCAGCTGCGTCAGGCCCTGGGGATGCCGGACCTCACCTCCCACGGGAGCCTCGACGACATCGTTCGCCGCGGCCGACAGCTCCGGCGGCGCCGGGCGGCAGGTGCGATGGTGGCCTCGGCGGGCCTGGTCGCGGCGGGCGCGGTCGCCGTGGTCGGCACGCAGCAAGGCGCCGACCCGGACACGGCCGGCGACGTTGCGACCGGCCCCTCGGCCTCGACACAGCAGCTGCTCACACCGGGCCTGGCGGACGCGATCTCGGCATGCGTAGCGCGGGGGCAGGCCGACGGCGGGCCATCCGCGGTGATGGCCGAGTCCCAGCCGGTCGCCGGCGATCGCGACGACACCTCAGCTCTCCTGGTGTGGAGAGGCGCCCGGAACTGGGTCACCTGCTCGCCGTACCGGGACGGTACGACGTGGAGCGCGGACCTGCGCCAAAGCGTCGGCACCTTTCCGTTGGACGACGGCGACCCGCAGCGCGTCGCCGCGGCCGAGCTGAGCCTGTCCTCCGGCGGCTCCCAGGGCGAAGGCGCGACAAACGACCGGGTGCTGGAGCTCGGGTGGGTCCGCGGCGACGTCGAGCGTCTCGTCGTTGACACGACCACGTCTGCCGTGGACGCCACCATCGTCGGCGACCGCTTCCTCGCTTGGGTTCCCGCGGAGCCGCCGTTCGTGACCGACATCGATAACGGGACGCGAACGAACGCCAGCGTCGTCACCCTCAGGGCCTACGACGGAGCCGGTGACCTGATCGGGACCAGCCCCGGCTGGTGACGCCCAGGTGCATTGAATACGGACGTTAGGAACGGCGGGACCGGTCGAGACGGAGGGCTGAACGGGAAGCCGCGAGTCATCCCGCACCGGGTCGCGGCCCGGCCCCCTGGGGGCGCGGGGGGACCCC
>CAZDAO010000020.1:0-2230 GCA_964503015.1 uncultured Nocardioides sp.
CCCATGGCACGCAGCGTGTACGTCGCCGGGGTCGAGGGGTTCACCGGGAAGTCCGCCGTGGCGCTCGGCGTGCTCGAGCAGCTGTCGCGCCGGGTCGCGCGGGTCGCGGTGTTCCGCCCGGTGGTCCGCACCGACGCCTCGACCGGTGACGAGCACGACTACGTGCTGGACCTGCTGGTGTCGCACGACGCGGTCGCGCTGACGTACGACGAGTGCGCCGGGGTCAGCTACGACGACGTGCACGCCGACCCCGACGGCGCGATGGACCGCATCGTCGCGCGCTACCACCAGGTCGCCGAGCAGAGCGACGCGGTGGTGATCGTCGGCAGCGACTACACCGACGTCGGGGCGCCGGCGGAGTTCGCCTTCAACGCGCGGGTCGCCGCCAACCTCGGCGCGCCCGTCCTGCTCGTCCTCAGCGGCAACGGCCGCGACACCGCCCAGCTGTGCACGGCCGCGGCGATGGCCGAGGCCGAGCTCGCCGCCAACCACGCGTCCCTCTTCGCGGTCATCGCCAACCGCGTCGACCCGTCCGCGACCGATCGCACGGCCGCGGCGCTGCGCCGCGACGGCGTACCGGCCTTCGCACTTCCCGAGCAGCCGCTGCTCAGCGCGCCGTCGGTGGCCGACCTGATGGCGGCCTGCGACGGGCACCTGGTGCGCGGCGACGAGTCCCAGCTCACGCGCGAGGTGCCGGGCCTCGTCGTCGCGGCGATGACGCTGCCCAACGTCCTGGACCGTCTCTTCGACGGTGCGCTGGTGGTGACTCCCGGCGACCGGCCAGAGGTGGTGCTCGGCGTGCTCACCGCCCACCAGTCGGCGAGCTTCCCCCAGATCTCCGGCATCGTCCTCAACGGCGGGCTGGACCTGCCCGAGCAGGTCGGGCGGCTCCTCGACGGGCTGGAGGTGGCCCTGCCAATCATCGCCACCGACCTCGGCACGCACGCCACGTCGACCGCCCTGACCAACCGACGCGGCCGGCTCGACAAGGACTCCCCGCGCAAGATCGCGACCGCGCTCACGCTGTTCGCCGAGCACGTCGACGGCGAGGAGCTGATGAGCGGACTCGAGGTGGCCCGCACCTCCGTGGTGACGCCGCTGATGTTCGAGCACCAGGTGCTCGACGACGCGATCGCCGACCGCCGGCACATCGTGCTGCCGGAGGGGGAGGAGGAGCGGATCCTGCGCGCGGCCGACATCCTGCTGCGCCGCAACGTCGCCGACCTGACCCTACTCGGCGACCCGATGATCGTGCGGGCGAGGGCGGCGCACCTCGGCATCGACGTCTCCGCCGCCCGCGTGCTCAGCCCCTACGACGAGGAGCTGCGCGAGCGGTTCGCGCAGGAGTACGCCAGGCGGCGGGCGCACAAGGGCATCGACCTCGAGGCGGCCCGCGACATCGTCGTCGACGTGTCCTACTTCGGCACGATGATGGTCGAGCTCGGCCTCGCCGACGGGATGGTGTCGGGCGCGGTGCACACCACCGCCCACACGATCCGGCCGGCGCTCGAGATCATCCGCACGGTGCCCGAGGTGTCGGTGGTGTCGTCCGTCTTCTTCATGTGCCTCAAGGACCAGGTGCTGGTCTACGGCGACTGCGCGGTCAACCCCGACCCCACCGCGACCCAGCTCGCCGACATCGCGATCGCCTCGGCCCGCACCGCGGCGGCGTTCGGGGTCGAGCCGCGCGTCGCGATGCTGTCGTACTCCACCGGCACGTCCGGGAGCGGCACGGACGTGGAGAAGGTCACCGAGGCGACGGCGCGGGTCCGCGAGCGGGCGCCCGACCTGCTCGTCGAGGGCCCGATCCAGTACGACGCCGCCATCGCCGCCGCGGTCGCGCGCACCAAGCTGCCCGACTCCGCCGTCGCCGGGCGGGCGACGGTCTTCGTCTTCCCCGACCTCAACACGGGCAACAACACCTACAAGGCCGTGCAGCGATCGGCCGGGGCGCTCGCGGTCGGACCGGTGCTGCAGGGGCTCAACAAGCCGGTCAACGACCTCTCGCGCGGCGCGCTGGTGCGCGACATCGTCAACACGGTCGCGATCACCGCGATCCAGGCCGAGGAGCGATCGTGACCGAACGGGTGCTGGTCCTCAACGCGGGGTCGTCGTCGCTGAAGTACCGCCTCCTCGACGGCGCCACCGGCGAGACCGAGGCGTCGGGCACGGTCGAGCGGATCGGTGAGGCCAGCGGCACGCTGACGCACTCGGTGGGCGGTGAGGACCA
>CAZDAO010000020.1:2330-9335 GCA_964503015.1 uncultured Nocardioides sp.
GCGGTCTTCGACACCGCCTTCCACCAGACGATGCCCGAGCACGCCTACACCTACGCCGTGCCCAGGAGCTGGCGCGAGGAGCACAGGATCCGGCGCTACGGCTTCCACGGGACGTCGTACGCCAACGTGTCGCGGCGCGCGGCCGAGCTGCTCGACCGGCCGCTCGAGGAGACCAACCTGGTCGTCCTCCACCTCGGCAACGGCGCGTCCGCGGCGGCCGTGCGCGGCGGCCGGTCGATCGACACCTCGATGGGGCTGACGCCGCTGGAGGGACTGGTGATGGGCACCCGCTCCGGTGACCTCGACCCCGCGATCCACGGGCACCTGCACCGCGAGCTGGGCTGGTCGCTGGATGATGTCGACCGCGCCCTCTACCGCGAGTCCGGGCTCCTCGGCCTCGCCGGCGTCAACGACTTCCGGGAGGTGACCCAGCGCCGGGCCGCGGGGGACCGGGCGGCGTCCTTGGCCTTCGACGTCTACGCCTACCGCGTCCGCAAGTACGTCGGCGCCTACTACGCCGCCCTCGGCGAGCTGCACGCCGTGGTCTTCACCGCGGGGGTCGGCCAGCACAGCGCCGAGCTCCGAGCGGCCGCCCTGTCGGGCCTGACGCGCCTCGGCATCGAGCTCGACCCGGCCCGCAACTCGGCGCGCGCCTCGGACGCCCGCGTGGTCTCCACCGACGACTCGGACGTCGCCGTGCTCGTCGTCCCCACCGACGAGGAGTGGGAGATCGCCCGCCAGGCGCTCGACGTCGTACGGGGCTCGTAGCCGCCGGAGGTGCGCACGTGCGGCGGTTGTGGCCCTCAGACCGGCGGCTCGGGGGCCACATCCGCCGCACGTGCGGCAGACCGAAGCAGGACCCGAGGCTAGGACCGCAGCCGACGCGGGATGCCCGTGTCGAGCTCGGGCGGCTCGGCGATGCGGACCTTGACGTCGACGCAGAAGAGCCCGTGGGCGTTGACGACGACGGGCTCGAGCGTGAGGTCCGCGACGTGGGGCACGTCGACCGCCAGCCGTCCCACCGACACCACCAGGGCTTCCAGCGGAGCGAGGTCGACCTCCTCGAGGCCGTGGTCGCCCACGAGCTGGGGCCAGAGCCGCAGGGCGCGGACGGCCCGGGCTGCGTCGGCGGCGCCGACCGGCGGCAGCAGCAGGACGTCCTCGGCCCAGGTGCCGGCCGCGCCCGCGGCGCCACCGGCGACCCGGACCAGCGGGCCGAGCTGCGGGTCGCGCACCAGACCGACGGACGCCTGGTGGCCGAGCACGAGCGGCTGGACCAGCACCGGCACGTCCGGGCGGCCGAGCTCCTCCGCGAAGCGACGTACGGCGTCGGCCACGTCCTCGCTCGACCGTACGTCGACGCGGACCAGGCCGCGGTCGGACTTGTGCAGCACCGTCGGGTCGGCGACCTTCACCGCCACGGGGAGGCCGATCTCCGCGGCCGCCAGCGCCGCCGCGTCCGGTCCCGTGGCGAGGTCGCCGACGAGGTGGATCCCGTAGGGCGCGAGCAGCTCCGCCTGCGCGTCGGGCGCGAGCCACTCGGGCTCGCCGTCCCGCGCGGCCAGGCGCGTCCGCGCCCACGTGCGGGCGTGGACGCCGCGCGTGCCGAGCTCGACCTCCGGCTGGTCGGGCGGGACCCGTCGCCACGCGGCGTAGCGCATGGCCCGGCCGAGCGCCCCGATCGCGGCGTCGGTGGTGCGGTAGGACGTGACGCCCGCCAGTCCGCGCGCGGCGTCGAAGGCCGCCCCCGGCGCGACGAGCAGCAACGGGACGTCGGGGCCTGCCGGCCGGGCCGCGGCGACCGCGGCGAAGAGGGCGTCGCGGTCGGTGAGCCGGTTGGCGACGAGCACGACCATCACCGCGTCGGCCTCACCGCTGTCGAGCACCGCACGCAGCACCGCGGTGAGCTCCTCCGGGGCGACGTCGGCGCCGAGGTCGACCGGGTTGCTGACGTCGACCGCGTGCGGGGCGACGGCGCGGACGGCGTCCTCGAGGCCGGCAGAGGTCAGCCCCACGACCATGCCCTGACCGTCGGCCCGGTCGGTGGTCAGCGCGCCGACACCGCCCGTGTTGGACACGATGCAGACCCGGAGGCCCGCCGGGAGCGGCTGCTGGACGAGCAGCAGCGCGGTCTCGGTGAGCTCGGCGCCGGTGCGGCAGGCGATGACGCCGGACTGGTCGAGCAGGGCATCGACGCCCACGCCCACCGTGGACGTCGCGTCCTGGCGCGCCCGGGAGCGGCCGCCGACCACTGCCAGCAGCGGCTTGTGCTCCGCGAACCGGCGTGCGGTCCGCGCGAACTTGAGCGCGTTGCCGAACGACTCGAGGTAGAGCGCTCCCGCCCGCACCTCGTCGTCGTCCATCCAGGCGGCGAGGAGGTCGTTGCTGGAGACGTCGATCTTGTCGCCGAGCGAGACGAAGGCGCGGACGCCGAGCCCCACGTCGCGGGCGAGGTCGAGGAGGGCGAACCCCATCCCGCCCGACTGCGACGCGACGGCGAGGCCGCCGACCTCAGGCACGTCGTGGAGCAGGGTCGCGTTGAGGCCGTCGCCGTTGTCCAGGACGCCCTGCGAGTTCGGCCCCACCAGCCGCAGGCTGCTGCTCCGGGCCAGCTCGAGCAGCTCGTGGCGCCGCTCGCCGCTGCCGGTGCCGGAGAAGCCCGACGAGATCACGACGGCCGCGCCTGCTCCGTTGGCGGCCGCGTCATGCAGCACGTCGGCGACGCCGTCGGCCGGCACCGCGACCACGACGAGGTCCACCGGCTCCTCGAGCTCGGCGAGGCTGCGGATGGCGGGGAGCCCGTCGATGGACGCGGCCTCGGGATGGACGACGTGCAGCGTCCCGGCGTACGACGAGCCTCGGATCGCCTGCAGCACGCCGTGGCCGAAGCCCCCGGCGGAGCGGCGTACGCCGACGACGGCGACGCTCCGCGGGTGCAGGAGCGGTCGGAGCGACCGGGCGGCGGCGCGCCACTCGCGCCGGTCTGCCGCCTCGACCGCCTCGCGGGACGCGTCGGTCCGCAGCTCGACCTCCACCTCGCCCTCGACGGTCCTGCGGGTCGCGGCGAACCCGGCCGCCCGGAAGACGCGCAGCATGCCGTAGTTGTCGCCGAGCACCTCGGCCTCGAACCGGCTGACGCCGTGGCGGCGGCCCAGGGCGGCGAGGTGCTCGAGGAGCAGGCTGCCCACACCCCGGCCGCGGTCCTCGTCGGCGACGAGGAAGGCGACCTCGGCGCTGTCCGGCGAGAGCAGCTCGGCCGTGGCGAGCCCGGCGACGCGACCGCGGACGAGGGCCACCAGGGCTGCCGAGCGGGTGTTGTCCGGTGCGAAGAGATGTGCGACGTAGTGACGTCCGGCTTCGCGGCTGGGGGAGAAGAACCGCAGCCGCAGCGTGTCCACCGACACCGACTCGTGCAGCGCGAGAACGGCGTCGCGGTCGTCCGCGCGCAGCGACCGGATGACCGCGATGGTGCCGTCGGCGAGCAGCACGTCCGCAGGCTCGGCGGTCCAGTCGCGCGGAGCGACAGCAGGCGCGGGCTCGGCGGTCACCGTCCCAACGTGCCAGACCCCGCGGCCGGGCGCCATGGGGGATGAAGGCGGCCCCATGCGGGAACAGCCGGACCATGGCGGTCTACAACCACGACATCCAAGCCGCAGTCGACGCCACCTCGGTCGCGATGGACACCGGCTCGGTCGACGACGCGGTGGCGCTGCTGCGCGACGAGCTGGCCAAGCGCGAGGTCCAGACGAGCGACGAGGCCTGGCTCACCGCGACCGTGGAGGCGATCCGCCGCGACCGCAACGCGATGGTGGCCGACGGGCCGAGCGACTTCGACCCCGGCGACTGACGGTGCTCAGGGCCGGGTGCCGCTGACCACGAGCATCTCGCAGGGTCCGACGAAGCCGTCGGGCCCCTCGAACTGCCGCAGCGTGTCCTCGATCTCCCGCCACGCCGCGTCGCGCGCGTCCGGGCCGACGCCGGACAGCATCTGGTGCAGGGCGCCGAACGACTCGTGCTCGAACCGCACGCACTCGCGCGCGCTGACCATGCGCACCGGGGACGGCACCGACGTCACGGTCACGTCCACGAAGCCCGCAGCGTCGTACGCCGCCTCGGCGACGCCGGGGGCGGCGAGGCTGAAGGGTCCGGGCATCCCGGCTCCCGGGGCCGGCAGGTCGGCGATGCGCCGGATGATCCCGACCGGCAGCGCGAAGAAGCCGTTGCGGTCGGGCGTGGAGTAGACGACCGCGGAGAGCCGGCCGCCCGGGCGCAGCACCCGGTGGATCTCGCGCAGCGCGCGGTGCTGGTCGGGGAAGTAGATCAGCCCCACGCGGGAGATCGCCGCGTCGACGCTCTCGTCGGGGACGGCGGACAGGTCCTCGCCGTCCGCCTCGAGCGTGGCCACCTGGCCGAGACCCTGCTCCGCCGCGACAGCCGCGGCGTGGGCCAGGATGGCGGGGGAGATGTCGGTGGCCAGGACGTGGCCGGTCGGGCCGACGCGGCGGGCGGCGGCGAACGACTGCCCGCCGGCCCCCGCGGCGACGTCGAGCACCCGCGCGCCGGGGACGAGGCGTGCGTCGTCGAGCATCCGCCCGGTCGCCGCCCCGAGCCAGTCCTCGATGATCGGGCCCCAGCGGTGCCACGCCTCGGCGGCGGTCTCCCACTGGGCGCGGGTGGTGGCCTTGAAGGCGGTCGGGTCGAACGTGGTGGTCATGGTGGTCTCCTCTGCTCGGGTGGAGGACCACGCTCGCCCGAGGAACCGCATCGTCTCCAGAACGAGTTCTGGACCCCGCAGGAACACTTTCTGGACTCGCGCCCGTGCCGGGGCCGACACTGGCGGGATGAAGGACTACGGGCAGTACTGCCCGGTCGCGCTGGCCAGCTCGGTGCTCGCGGAGCGCTGGACCCCGCTGATCGTCCGGGAGCTGGTGCTCGGCGGGAAGCGGTTCAACGAGATCGCGCGGGGGCTTCCGGGCATCTCACGCACGCTGCTCAAGCAGCGGCTGGAGCACCTGGAGCGCACGGGGGTGGTCGAGCGGGTCGCGGTCCCGCCGGGTCACGAGTACCAGCTGACCCCGGCCGGCCGGGACCTCGAGCCGGTCATCATGGCGGTCGGCGAGTGGGCGGTGCGCTGGATGTTCAGCGAGCCCGAGCCGCGCGAGGTCGACCCGGTGACGCTCACCTGGTGGATGTCGCGCCGGCTGGAGGTCGATGCGCTGCCGGACCAGCGCACGGTGGTGCAGTTCGACTACGCGGGCGACGACCCGACCCGGATCTGGATGGTCATCGAGCGACGTGAGACCTCCATCTGCACCGACCCGCCCGGCTTCGAGACCGACCTCACCGTCGCGGTCGCGCCGGTCGACCTGATGCGCGTGTTCTCCGGGATCGTGACCTATCCGGAGGCGCTCGCCCAGGGCGCCCTCCACCTCACCGGGCCGCCCCGCCTGGTCCGCGACTTCCCGCGCTGGTGCGCCTGGAGCCCCTTCGCGCCCGCTGTGCGCGAGCACCTCGGCCTGACGTAGCCGGCTGGGCGGTGGTCAGGAGAGCAGCACGCCCCCGTCGACGACGAGCTGGGCCCCGGTGACGTACGACGCGAGGTCGCTCGCCAGGAACAGAACCGCGCGGGCGATGTCGTCGGGGACGCCCATGCGGCCGGCGGGGATCCGGGCGAGGAACGCCTGCAGCGTCTCCTGCGGGTCGGTCCCGCCGGAGCCGCCCTGCATCGCCGCGACGCCCGGGGTGGCGACGGCGCCCGGGGCGACGGCGTTGACCCAGATGTGGTGCGGCGCGAGCTCGAGCGCGAGGTTCTTGGTGAACCCCCAGACGCCGTGCTTGGACGCGTCGTAGTGGGCCAGCCCGACCGACGAGGGGTGCAGGGCGTCGACGGACGTGACGTTGACGATGCGGCCGCCGGAGTCCTGGCCGCGCATCCGCAGCGCCGCCTCGCGGGAGCAGAGGTAGACGCCGCGCAGGTTGGTGCGGATCACCCGGTCGAAGTCGTCGGGCGTCATCTCGAGCACCGGCATCGAGGGGAAGATGCCGGCGTTGTTGACCAGGATGTCGACGCGACCGCGCCAGCCGATCGTGTCGGCGACGAGGGTGTGCACGTCGTCGGCGTCGCCCACGTCGACGTACATGGGCAGCACGGAGCGATGCTGGTCGGTGAGCTCCTTCGCGGTGGCCTCGGCAGCGGCGAGGTCGGCGTCGGCGACGACGACGGACGCGCCCGCCTCGGCGAGCCGCTCGACGATGCCGCGCCCGATCCCCATGGCGCCGCCGGTCACGATCGCGGTCCGCCCGTGCAGGTCGAGGAGGTCGGTCAGGGTCGGGGCGATGAGGGTCATGTCCGTGCCTTTCCGCGTGGCTGGTCTTCACCTTCGTGTCTACGCGCTGCGGCACCCGGCGCACAGGGTCGTCGGTCCACTCCGGACATGGCGGAGGGCCCTCGCAAGTATGAGTCGCAAGGGCCCTCCTGTGATCGGTCCGGTGACGCAACCGATCGGCGACTCGTGCTGTCCGGTCCCGTCGGCGCCATCACCGCGCCACCGCGGAGGGTCTCCCCTCCGTGCGGACCATGTCCTCCGAGTCGTCCCGACTCCCTCATCGGAAGCCGTACGACAGTTGTACGCCCACGGCTCGTGTCGGTGACAGGGTCTTTGGTCCCGGTCTGGTCGGGCGCCATCGGGACGTCGGCCCTCGACGGCCCGATGGGAGGTGATCCAGCGGTGCTCAGGCCGGGGTCGGCGCCGGGGCGGCCGCGGTCGCCGGCGCCTCGCGGGCGCCGCTGCGCTCGGCCCCGACCCCTGCCGCCACCACCAGCGCGATGCCGGCGACGGACAGCGCGTTGGGCACCTGCGCGAGGACGAGGAAGCCGATGACGAGCGCGAAGGCCGGCTCCAGCGCCATCAGGGTGCCGAAGGCCGCCGTGGTCAGCCGCCGCAGCGCGAGGAGCTCGAGGGCGAACGGCACGACGGGCAGCAGGACCGCCAGCCCGAGCCCGAC
>CAZDAO010000020.1:9435-12817 GCA_964503015.1 uncultured Nocardioides sp.
CGCGACGTCGGCAGCGCGCTGCTCGAGCCCGACGGACGCCGGGTCCGGCTCACCCCGGCGGGGCGCCGGCTCGCCGAGCACGCCGTCACGATCCTGGCCGCGGTCGACGCGGCGCGGCTGGATCTCGACCCCGCCTCCGAGCCGATCGGCGTGCTGCGCGTGGCGGGCTTCGCCTCGGCCATCCGACGCTCGCTCCTGCCGGCCATCGACGAGATCCGCGTGACCCATCCCGGAATCGAGGTCCGGGTGCACGAGCACGAGCCGCTCGAGTCCTTCGACCTCCTGGCGCGCGACGACGTCGACCTCGCCCTGGTCTACGACTACGACCTCGCGCCCGTCGACTGGCGCGCGGACCACGAGGTCACGCCGCTGTGGGCCGTCGAGTGGGGGATCGGGGTCCCGACCCGCGAGCGCCACCTCGGTCTGGCCGACCTGGCCGATCGCGACTGGATCGTGAACTCGCGCAACACCGCCGACGAGGTCGCGCTCCGCACGCTCTCCTCACGCGTCGGCTTCACGCCGCGCGTGGTGCACCGCATCGACTCCCTCGAGCTGCTGGACGACCTGGTGGTGGCCGGCCGGGGAGTGGGGCTGCTGCCCCGCGCCAGGGCATCGCGGCGCGGCGTCAGCGTCGTACGACTCCGGGACCCCGCGCTCTTCCTGCGGGCGTACGCCGTCACCCGCCGGGGGCGCGACAGCTGGCCGCCGTTGCGGGCGGTCCTGGAGCGCCTGGCCCACTGAGGGTCCCGCTGAGGGGCCCGCTGAGGGCCCACGCTGCGGGGGGAGGGTCAGCGCACCATGCTGTTGCCGTGGACCGCGGCCAGGCGGGCCTTCACGCTGAGCAGCGTCTCGATGATGCGGTCCTCGCGACCGTTGTCGAGCCGGCTGATCGGGACCGCGACGCTGAGCGCGTCGACGGCCTGGTGGCTGAAGGGCAGCGCGACGCCGAAGCAGCGCACCCCCATGCACGATTCCTCGCTCTCGGTCGCGTAGCCCTGGTAGGCCGCCCGGTCGATGATCTCGAGCACGGCCTCCTTGTCGGTGGTGGTGTTCGGCGTGATCGCGCTGATCGAGTCGGGCACGAGGTCGCGGCGGGCCTCGGGCGACATCTCGGCGAGCAGCGCGCGCCCGAGCGACGTCGCGTAGGCGGGCAGGCGGCGGCCGACGGCGGAGTGCATGCGCAGCGGGTGCATCGACTCGCGCTTGGCGGTGTAGATGACGTCGGCACCGTCGAGGCGCCCGAGGTGCACGGTCTCCTCGGTGGCCGAGGCGACCTCGTCGAGGACGGACTGCGCCCGCGCGAGCACCGGGTCGCCGTCGAGGTAGGCCGAGCTGACGACGAGGGAGTGGATCCCGAGCTGGTAGACGCTGCCGGTCGGGTCGGTCTGCAACCACCCGCGGTCGGTCATCGTGCGCAGCAGCGCGTGGAGGCTGCTCTTGGGGATGTGGAGCCGCGTCGACAGCTGCAGCTGCGTGCCGGGACCGTTGGCCGCGATCTCGTCGAGGAGGTCGAGCGCGCGGGCCGCGGACTTGACCGGTCCGGCGGCGCTGGGGCCGGCGGCCTCCGTGGTCCGTTCTGCCTGCTGGGTCATGGCGACTCTCCTCGTCGGCTGCGGGGGCGCGGGGAGACGTCCCCCGAGAACACGACCAGCGTACCCGGGGTTCGCATACATGGACACATTTCGCCCCCTTGACCAGTGATGCCCGTCACGTATAGCCTCGAACTCAGTTCACATAGACGAACGCAGTTCACAAGATCGAGGGGTGCCCGCGTGATCCAGGTTCGATATTCGACGTCACCGACGAGTGCGGAGACGGCCACCACGGCGGACCTGCGGGAGAGCTTCCTCGTCGCGGACCTCTTCGTCGAGGGAGAGGTGCGCGCCACCTACACCCACGACGACCGGATGGTCGTCGGCGGCGCGGTGCCCGGCACCGGCCAGCTCGACCTCCCCGCCTACACCGACGTGCTCGGTGCCGCCCAGCACCTCGAGCGCCGTGAACTGGGCGTGATCAACGTCGGCGGCGCCGGTCACGTGCTCGTCGACGGTGAGAAGTTCGAGCTCGACCACCTCGACGGCCTCTTCGTCGGCCGGGGGAGCGACGTCGCCTTCGCCGGCGCGGAGGCGGCCTTCTACTGGGTCTCGGCCCCCGCCCACGCGACGTACCCCACCACGGCGCTGGTCCACCGCGACGTCGAACCGGTGGCGCTCGGCTCGGCCGAGGCCGCCAACGAGCGCAACCTGTTCCGCTACGTCTGGGGACAGGACGTGCAGACCTCCGTCCTGCAGTTCGGTGTGACCGTGATCGCGGACGGCTCCGTGTGGAACACCTTCCCCCCGCACCTGCACGACCGGCGCACGGAGATCTACTGCTACGTCGACCTCGCCGAGGACGACCGCGTCTTCCACTTCATGGGCCAGCCCGGGCACACCCGCCACCTCGTCCTGCGCAACCGCGAGGCCGTCATCTCGCCGCCGTGGTCGATCCACGCCGGTGCCGGCACCGGGTCGTACGCCTTCATCTGGGCGATGGCGGGGGAGAACAACTGCTACACCGACCTCAGCGCCGTCGCGGTGGAGGATCTGTGATCGACGCCGCCCACGACCTGACGCCGAGCCCCGCCCGGTCGCCGTTCGACCTGCGCGGCACGTGCGCGGCGGTGACCGGTGCCGGCCGCGGCATCGGCCGGGCCGTCGCGCTCGGCCTCGCGCGCGCCGGCGCCGACCTCGTCCTGCTCGGCCGTCCCGGCAGCGGCGACGACACCCGTCAGGCCGTGCTCGCGGCCGGGGGCAAGGCCGACGTCGTCGACCTCGACCTCGGCGACCACGACGCCGTGGCCCGGGTGGGCGCCGAGCTCGCCGCGTCCCGCCGGGTCGACGTCGTGGTCAACAACGCGGGGATCATCGACCGCTGCGACGCCGTCGACGTCGACCCCGCCGACTGGCAGCGCGTGCTCGACGTGAACCTCACCGGCCTGTTCGTGCTGTGCCAGCAGCTGGGCCGGCCCATGGTCGAGCGCGGGCACGGCAAGATCGTCAGCATCGCCAGCCTGCTGTCCTTCCAGGGCGGCATCCGCGTGGCGTCGTACGCCGCCAGCAAGCACGCCGTCGCGGGCGTGACCAAGGCCCTGGCCAACGAGTGGGGCCCCCGCGGCGTCCAGGTCAACGCGATCGCGCCCGGCTACATCGCCACCGACAACACCACCGCGCTCCGCGAGGACGCCGACCGCTCGCGGTCGATCCTCGAGCGCATCCCGGCCGGCCGCTGGGGCGACGCCGAGGACATCGCCGGAGCGGCGGTCTTCCTCAGCTCCCCGGCCGCCGACTACGTCAACGGCCACGTGCTGGTCGTCGACGGCGGCTGGATGGCCCGCTGAACC
>CAZDAO010000020.1:12917-18867 GCA_964503015.1 uncultured Nocardioides sp.
CGCCGGACCCCGGCACCGAACAGAATGAGGATCGACCATGAAGTCCATCTCCCGACCCGCTGCAGCCGTCGTCGGCCTGACCCTGGCCGCTGCTGCCCTCGCGGGCTGCAGTGAAGAGGCCGGCGGGAGCAGCGGCGGTGCCGAAACCGGCGGCTGTGCCCCCGAGGACGTCGTCCTCGTCGGCCAGGTGCGCAACGAGTCCAACCCCTACGAGGCGTCCTGGCTCGACGGCGGCGACGCGCTCGCCGAGCAGGTCGGCCTCGAGCAGCAGCGCCTCACCTACGACGGCGACTCCACCAAGCAGCAGGAGCAGATCACCCAGCTGCTGGCCGGCGACACCGAGTGCCTCGTCATGAACATCCTGCCCAACGGCGACTCCGACACCCTCCCGATCGTGGAGGGCGCCCAGGACGCCGGGGCCTACCTCGTCACCCAGTGGAACAAGCCGGCCGACGTCGAGGTCACCGAGTACAACCAGTGGCTGAGCCACATCACCTACAACGGCGTCGAGTCCGGCCAGCAGATCGGCGACGCGCTCGCGGAGGCCATCGGCGGCTCGGGCGGCATCATCGCCCTGCAGGGCATCCTCGACACCGGCGCCGCGAAGGACCGCTTCGCCGGCCTCGAGGCCTCGCTCGAGGCCAACCCGGACGTCGAGCTGCTCGACGACCAGACCGCCAACTTCTCCCGCGACGAGGCGCTCGCCGTCACCAAGACGCTCCTCACCAAGCACGGCGACAAGATCAAGGGCATCTGGGCCGCCAACGACGACATGGCGCTCGGCGCGCTCGCCGCGCTGGAGCAGGCCGGACGCGACGACGTCGCGGTCGTCGGGATCGACGCCGTGCCCGACGCGCTGACTGCCATCGAGGACGGCGCGATGACCGCGACCGTCTCCTCCGACGGCCCCTGGCAGGGCGGCATCGGCCTCGCGATCGGCTACTGCGTGGCCACGGGCGAGCTCTCCGTCGACGACATCGCCGACGAGGACCGCGCCTGGTTCGCCGAGCAGTTCCTGATCACCGGGGACAACGTCGCCGAGTTCACCGCTCCCGAGGTGGACGAGTCCGACTTCGCGTGCGACAACGTCTTCAGCCGCTCGCAGGGCCCGATCTCGTGACCATGACATCCCCCGCCCAGGCCGACACCGAGGCAGTGATCGCGCCACGCCCCCGGTCTCGGCGGGGGGTGTCGCTCCGAGACGCCGGTCCGCCGGTCGCACTGGTCGTCGTCTTCGGGATCTTCGCCGTCCTGAGCTCCGACTTCCGCACGGTCGACAACGTGCAGAACATCATGGACGCGGCGGCGGTCCTCGCCGTCGTGGCCTGCGGCATCACGTTCGTGCTGATGATGGGGTCCATCGACCTCTCGGTCCCCGGCGTCATGGGGGCCTCCGCGATCGCGGTGGCCCTCCTCGTCGCCAACAACAGGAACGACAACGACTGGGGCCTGCTCGGCGTCCTGGTGGCCGTCCTGCTCGGTGCCGGGCTCGGCTGCCTGAGCGGGCTGGCCCTGGTCACTCTCAAGGTGCCGTCGTTCATGACCACCCTCGGAGTCTCCGCGGTCGGGCTCGGCGTCGCGACGCTCATGTTCGCCGGCGTGCAGCCCAACATCTCCGACGAGATGCTGCACGGCTGGGCGGTCGAGCGCTTCCTCGGCCTGGCCTACCTGACGTGGATCGCCGTGGCCTGCGTCCTGGTGGGCTGGCTCATCCAGCGCTACTCGCGCCTGGGTCGCTACGCGTACGCCATCGGCGGCGCCGAGGAGGTGCTCGCCCTGTCCGGTGTGAAGGTCCCGCCCTACAAGGTCGCCGTGTTCACCCTCGCCGGCGCCTTCTACGCGCTGGCGGGTGTGATGGTGACGAGCCAGCTCAGCGCCGGCCTCGTCCAGGCCGGCAAGGGCTACGACTTCGCGGGCATCACCGCTGCCGTCGTCGGCGGCACCCTGCTCACCGGCGGTCGTGGGGGAGTGCTCCACTCCGCGGTCGGCGTCCTCCTCGTCACCGTCCTCACCAACGGCCTCGTCCAGGTCGGGGTCAGCCCCTACTGGCAGGGCGGTGTCCAGGGACTCATCGTCGTCGCGGCCGTCTCGGCCGCGGTCATCCCCCAGCGTCGTAGGAACCAGGTGACGAAGTGACCACGAACCTGCAGGCGGTCCCCGAGACCCACGCCCCGGCACCCGCGCCGGCCCTCGAGGTGCGCGGGCTGGTCAAGCACTACCCGGGCGTCAAGGCGCTCGACGGCGTCGACCTGGTCGTCCACCAGAACGAGGTGCTCGGCCTCGTCGGCGAGAACGGCGCGGGCAAGTCCACGTTGCTCAAGGCCCTGGTCGGCCTGGTCCGGCCGGACTCCGGCGAGATCTGGGTGCGCGGGCAGAAGGTGCGCCTCAAGAGCGTCGTCGACGCGGCCGACCACGGCATCGGCATGGTGTTCCAGGAGCAGTCGCTCGTGCCCAACCTCACCGCGGCCGAGAACATCGTCCTCGGCAGCGAGGGTCCGGGCGTCCGCCGCGGCATCTACCGCTGGGACACCATGCGGCGGCTCGCGCAGGAGCAGCTCGACAAGATCGGGTCCCACATCGACCCGCTCGCCCGCACGGACTCGTTGACGTTCGCCGAGCGCCAGATGGTGGAGATCGCCAAGGTGCTGCGCATCGAGGAGCGCACCTCCCATCCCCCCGTGATCATCCTCGACGAGCCGACCTCCGTGCTGGAGTCGCAGGAGATCGAGACCCTCTTCACCCAGGTCCGCCGCCTGCGGGACTTCGCGTCCGTCGTCTTCGTCTCGCACCGGCTCGACGAGGTGCTCGACGTGTGCGACCGGGTCAGCGTGCTGCGCGGCGGTCGGTCCGTCGGCGAGGTGCCCACCACGGGTGCCGCCCCCGCCGACCTGCACCGGATGATGATCGGCTCCACGGGGTCCGACGACCACTACCACGACGGCCTGGCCGTGCGCGGTGACGAGCCGGCCGCGCCGCGCCTGGTCGTCAGGGGCCTCTCCGGCAGGACCTTCCGCGACGTGGACCTCGAGGTGCGGGCGGGGGAGATCGTCGGCATCGTCGGCGTCCACGGCTCCGGCCGCGAGGACGTCTGCCGTGCCCTCTTCGGCGCCGAGCCGACCTCGGCCGGGGAGGTCACGCTCGACGGCGAGAAGCTCAACCTGTCCGGCACCCGGGCCGCGGTCGCCTCGGGCATCGGGTACGTCCCCGCGGAGCGCAAGATCGAGGGCATGGTCGGGCCGATGTCGGTCGCCGACAACATGACCCTGACGAAGCAGAAGGCGCGCTGCGCAGGCCCGCTGGTCGTGCCGCAGAAGCAGGCGAGCCTGGTGGACAAGTGGATTGAGCGGCTGTCCATCCGCACCCCGCACCGCGGCACCCAGATCGGGCGCCTGTCGGGCGGCAACCAGCAGAAGGTCGTGCTCGCCCGCTGGCTGGTCGGCGGCGACGTCCGGCTGCTGCTGCTCGACCACCCGACCCGCGGGCTCGACATCGGCGCGCGCTCGGAGGTCTACCGCCTGATGCGCGAGCTCGCCAACAGCGGCGTGGCCACCGTGCTGCTCGCGGACAGCCTCGAGGAGGCCATCGGCATGTCCGACCGGATCATCGTGATGAACGACGGCCGGGCCACCACGGAGGTCGGTTGCCCCTCGGGCGGCAAGCCGACCCCCCTCGACCTGGTCAAGGAGATGGTATGACCACCCCGGGCACGACCGCCCCCGTCGTCGCGACTCCCGCAGCGGAGCCCGCGATCGTCAAGGGCGGCCCCACCGTCGGGCAGCGGGTCACCTCGTTCATGCCGGTCATCGCGCTCGTCGCCCTGCTCGGCGCGCTCACGATCGCCGATCCGGACTTCCTCACCCAGCGCAGCCTCACCGCCGCGATCCGGACGTCGGCGCCGCTGGTCGTGCTCGCGGCCGGAGCCACGCTCGTCGTGCTGTGCGGCGGCATCGACCTCTCCATCGCCGCCCTGTGCTCGCTGTCGACGGTGTTCTTCGCGATGTGGTTGCCCGACCTGGGCGGACTGACGCTGCTCGCCGTGGTGGCGGCCGCCGGTGCGATCGGAGCCGTCCAGGGCGTGGCGCACGTGCTGCTCCGGATCCCGTCGTTCGTCGTCACCCTCGGCGGCATGAGCATCTTCTCCGCGGTCGCACTGGTCATCTCCGACGCCGGACCGATTCGGGTCGTCGACCGCGAGGCCACGAAGTGGCTCGACCTCTACGTCGCCGGCTACGTCCCGATGTCCTTCTTCGTCGCCCTCCTGGTCGTCGCGGCGATCTCGCTGGTCATCAAGCTCACTCCGCTGGAGAGCTTCGTCCGGGCCACCGGCTACTCCGAGTCCGCCGCTCGGCTGGCCGGCACCCCGGTCGACCTGGTCAAGGTGGCGGCGTTCACCGTCTCCGGTGCCTGCGCCGGTCTCGCAGCGGTCATGCTCGCCTCCCGCAACTTCAGTGGCAGCCCGACCATGGCCGACAACCTGCTGCTGCCGGCCGTGGCGGCCATCGTCGTCGGCGGTACGGCGATCACCGGCGGGCACGGCTCGCTCTGGCGCAGCCTCGCCGGGGCGCTCGTCGTGACGCTGCTCCGCGTCGGCCTGCCGATCGTCGGCGTCCCGTCGGCGTGGGAGCAGATCCTCTACGGCGCGATCATCGTCGCCGCCGTTGCGCTCACGCTCGACCGTTCGAAGGTGGCGATCATCAAGTAGCCGCGGCCGACCAGACCTCTCACCACTGATCACAGAACCGATCCCTGACCTCGCGATCCCGGAAGGCTCCCCATGTCCACCGAGTCCCAGCTCCTGCCCGCCGTCTCCTCGTTCCTCTCCTCGCCCCGGCAGCTCCTCATCGACGGCGAGTGGGTCGACGCCAAGGACGGCCAGACGTTCGACACCCTCAACCCCGCGACCGAGGAGGTCCTGGTCGAGGTCGCGCAGGCGTCCGCCGTGGACGCCGACCGCGCCGTCGTCGCCGCGCGCAACGCCTTCGAGGCGGGTTCGCCGTGGTCGAGGATGACCCCGCGCGATCGCTCGCACCTGCTCTGGCGCATCGGCGACCTGATCGACGAGCGCGCCGAGGAGTTCGCCCAGCTCGAGTCGCTCGACAACGGCAAGAGCCTGGCGTCCGCCCGCGGCGACGTCGGGGTCGCCGCCGAGCTGTTCCGCTACTTCGCCGGGTGGGCCACCAAGATGGAGGGCACCACCATCCCGATGTCGGTGCCCGGCCGCGAGTTCCACGCCTACACCCGGCGCGAGGCCATCGGCGTCGTCGCCGGCATCGTGCCGTGGAACTTCCCGCTCACCATGGCCGCGTTCAAGATCATCCCGTCGATCACCGCCGGCAACACCGTCGTCCTCAAGCCCGCCGAGCAGACCCCGCTCACCGCGCTCTACCTCGGCCGGCTGCTGCTCGAGGCAGGCGTGCCGGCCGGTGTCGTCAACATCCTGCCGGGCTTCGGCGACGCCGGCGCCGCGCTGGTCGACCACCACGACGTCGACAAGGTCGCCTTCACCGGCTCCACCGAGGTCGGCAAGAAGATCGCGGCCGGCGCCTCGAAGAACCTGAAGAAGGTCTCGCTGGAGCTCGGCGGCAAGGCCCCCAACATCATCTTCAACGACGCCGACCTCGAGGCGGCGATCGCCGGCGCGGCACTGGCCGGCTACTTCAACGAGGGCCAGTGCTGCGTCAACGGCTCGCGCCTCTACGTCCAGCGCGACGTCTTCGACGAGGTCATCGCGGGCGTCGCGGCCGCCGCGAAGTCGATCAGGGTCGGCGACGCCTTCGACCCCGCCACCACGATGGGCCCGCTCGTCTCGCAGGAGCAGCACGAGAAGGTGATGGGCTACGTCCGTGGCGCCGTCGACGACGGCGCCAGCATCGTGGCGGGCAGCCCCGACCGCGCCGCCGAGAAGGGCTACTTCTTCTCGCCGACGCTCATCACCGACGTCACCGAGGAC
>CAZDAO010000021.1:0-18811 GCA_964503015.1 uncultured Nocardioides sp.
CCCGTCACCGTGTCCGTCACCCGCCACGTCGACCCCTCGCGCACCAGCGAGATGCTTGCCTGGGTGCAGGCGGGCACGTCGCTGGCCGAGAAGTTCGACGGCTTCCTCGGCTCCGGGTGGGTGCGTCCGAGCGAGGAGTCGCCCGACTGGCACATGCTCTACCGCTTCGCCGACGCCGACGCCCTCGCGGCGTGGGAGGCCTCCCCGCAGCGGGCGTGGTGGCTCGAGGCGGCCCAGGGCAGCGTGGAGGAGAAGCTGCGCGAGCGGCGTACGGGCATCGAGGGGTGGTTCGACGAGCCGGCCACGGTCGAGGCGCTGAGCGCGGCGCCGCCCGCGCCGCCGCGGTGGAAGCAGATGGTCGTGATCTTCCTGGTCTTCCTCCCGCTCAGCCTCACCGCCAACCTCGTCGCCTCCCGCACCATCTCCGACTGGCCCCTCGTCCCGCGGGTCGTGCTGGTCACCACCGTGATGACACCGCTGATGACCTACGTCTTCCTGCCGTGGATCACCCGCCGGATGTCGTGGTGGCTGCACCGCTAGGCCAGGCCGCCACATTGGTGCGGGCCGACGAGCAGCACCCGGCCACCTTGTCCTGACCGACCAACCCGCGGCAGCGCGCGCTTCCTAGCGTGGCCGCATGAGTGACCTGGAACACGTCGGGAGCTGGCTCGAGGCCCACGTCCCGGACCTGCTGGAGAAGTACGGCGTGCCCTCCGCCGCGTGGGCCGTCCTGCACGACGGTGAGGTGGTCGACGGCGCGTCCGGCGTGCTGCACCTCGGCACCGGCGTGACCGCCACCACCGACGCGATCTACCAGATCGGGTCGATCACCAAGCTCTGGACGAGCAGCCTGGTGATGCAGCTGGTCGACGAGGGCCTGGTGGACCTCGAGGAGCCGGTGCGCACCTACCTGCCCGAGTTCGTCATCGCCGACGAGGAGGCGGCCGCGCGGATCACCGTGCGCCAGCTGCTCAACCACACCGGCGGGTTCGAGGGCGACATCTTCACCGACACCGGCGTCGGTGACGACTGCATCGAGAAGTACGTCGCCACGCTCGCCGACGTGCCCCAGCTGTTCCCGCCCGGGGAGCAGTTCTCCTACAACAACGCCGGCTACTGCCTGCTCGGCCGGCTGGTCGAGGTCGTGCGCGGCACGACGTACGACGACGCGCTCCGCGAGCACCTCGTGAAGCCGCTCGGGCTCACCCACACCGCGGTGAGCGTCTACGAGGCGATCATGCACCGCGTCGCGATGGGCCACGTGGACGCCGAGGGTGGCGGCCTCCAGCCTGCTCCGTTCTGGTCGATGGCCCGCTCCAACACCCCCGCCGGCACGTTGCTGTCGATGCGCGCCCGCGACCTCGTCGAGTTCGCCCGGATGCACCTCTCGGACGGCCGCGGCGCGGACGGCACCCAGGTCCTCGCCCCCGGGACGTCTGCCCGCATGCAGGCGCGCCAGGTGGACCTGCCCGAGCTCGGCCTGATGGGCACCTCCTGGGGCCTGGGCTTCGAGCGCTTCGACACTCCGGACGGCGAGATCGTCGGCCACGACGGCAACACCATCGGCCAGGGCGCGTTCCTGCGGATGGTGCCGGCCACCGGCACCGCGGTCGCGCTGCTGACCAACGGCGGCGACGTGTTCGGGCTCTACCACGAGGTCGTCGGGCACGTCCTGCGCGAGCTGGCCGGCGTGGCGCTGCCCGAGCTGCCGCACCCCCCGGCAGACCCCGCCCCCGTCGACGCCTCCCGCTACCTCGGCACCTACTCGACCGAGCTCTACGACCTCACGGTCAGCCAGGACGACGACGGCCGGGTCTGGATCGAGCAGGTGCCCAAGGGGCTGCTGGTCGAGATGGGCGGCCAGCACGAGCGCACCGAGCTGGTGGGCTACCGCGACGACATGCTCATCCCGCTCGAGGCCGACCGCGGCATGTTCATGCCCCACGCGTTCGTGGGTGACGACGGAGAGGGCCACGCCCTCTACCTCCACCTGGGTCGCGCCGTGCGTCGCGCCGGCGCCTGACCACTCCCGTCCGTCCGCCCGCCCATCCTGCCTGCCCATCCTCCGAGGAACGAGCCCGTCATGAAGCAGACCACCGGCACCTCTGTCCGCACCTCCGTCCTCGCCGTCGTCCTCGCCTCGGCCCTCACCGCCTGCGGCGGGGGCAGCGGCGGTGGCTCGGGAGGCGGTCCCGACGGCGAGGCGTCGTACGTCGACGGCGCCACGTTCACGCTCGGGCTGTCCTCCGACCCGGGCAACCTCGACCCGGTGATGGGCGCGGGCACCTCGCTGTTCACCGTCACCCAGTTCGCCTACGACCCGCTCGTGAGCGTCGACGGCGAGACGGGTGAGATCGGGTCCCAGCTGGCGACCGAGTGGGACGTGCAGGACGCCACCGTGACGCTGACCCTCGGTGAGGGCATCACGTGCGCCGACGGCACCGAGCTGACCGCCGGGGCGGTCGCCGAGAGCCTCAACTTCGTCACCGACCCCGAGAACCAGAGCCCGTTCCTCGGCACCTTCATCCCGGTCGGTGCGAAGGCGAAGGGCGACGACGCGAGCCGGACCGTGACGTTGAAGCTCCAGACGCCTGCGCCCTTCGTGCTCAACGGCCTCGCCAACCTGCCGATCGTGTGCCCCTCCGGCAACGAGGACCGGTCCTCGTTGCGCCAGACGACGGCCGGCACCGGCCCCTACGAGCTGACGGAGGCGGCGCCGGGCGACCACTACACCTACACGTTGCGCGAGGGCTACACGTGGGGCCCGGACGGCGCGACCACCGACGAGGAGGGGTTGCCGGCCACCGTGGTGGTCCAGGTCGTGGAGAACGAGTCGACCGCGGCCAACCTGCTGCTGTCGCGCGGCATCAACGCGGCCACCGTCAGCGGGCCCGACGCCCAGCGCCTGGCGAAGTCCGGCCTCTTCAGCGCCGACTCCCCGGCCATCGCCGGCGAGCAGTGGTACAACCACGCCGACGGCCGGGCGACGAGCGACCCCGACGTCCGGATGGCGCTCACCCAGGCCCTCGACCTCGAGGAGCTGCAGCGCGTGGTGACCTCGGGAGAGGGCAGCACCCCGACGGTGCTCGCGGCCAACGAGCCCGTCGCGTGCCCGGGCGACTCCGTGTCGGGCTCGCTGCCCGAGCACGACCCCGACGCGGCCGCCGCCCTGCTCGACGAGGCCGGCTGGACCGAGGGCGGCGACGGGGTGCGGACCAAGGACGGCGAGCCGCTCGCGCTGACCTTCCTCTACCAGAACAACCTCGGGAGCAGCGGTGACGCCGCGGCCGAGCTGGCCGTGCAGCAGTGGAAGGAGATCGGTGTCGACGCCACGGCGAAGGCGCAGAACGAGACCACGCTGACGGGGACCATCTTCGGCGCGGGCGACTGGGACGTCGCCTGGGTCTCGCTCAACGTGAGCAGCCCCGACCAGCTCGTGCCCTTCCGGTCCGGGCCGGCGGCACCCGACGGCACCAACTTCTCCGCCATCGCCAGCGACGACTACGACGCGGCGGTGGAGGAGGCGATGCAGCTGACCGGCACCGAGGGCTGCGACGCGTGGCTCGAGGCCGAGGCCGGCCTGGTCGCGAACGCCGACATCGTGCCGTTCGCCCTCACGCAGGCGCGCACCTTCGGCGCCGGCGCCGAGTTCGCGGTGCCGGGCCAGCTGCAGCCGCTCTCGATCCGGATGCTGGCCGAGTAGACCGTGACCACGACGTCCACCACGGCGCTCGCCGACGCGGCGCCCGCCACCGCGGCCGGTCCGCGGTGGTGGGAGCAGCCGTGGGTGCGCTTCGCCGCCCGCCGCTCGGTCCGGCTGCTGGTCTCGGTGTGGGTGCTGGTCACCGCGTCCTTCGCGATGATCCACCTCATCCCCGGCGACCCGGTGCGCGGCGCCCTCGGCCCCACGGCGCCGGCCGCCCTCGTGGAGGCGCGGCGCACCGCGCTCGGCCTCGACGACCCGCTGCCGGTGCAGTACCTCCACTACCTCCAGGGCCTCGTCACCGGCGACCTCGGGACGTCCCTGATCTCGCAGCTGCCGGTCGTCGACGTGGTCGGGCAGCGGCTGCCCGCGACGCTGGCGCTGGCGGTGCTGGCCTTCCTCGCCTCCGTCGCGGTGGCCGTGCCGCTCGGCACCCTGCTGGGCGTGCTCACCCGCCGGGGGCACGGGCGTCGTACGGAGCTGGTGTTCACGACCACGAGCATCGTGGTCGCCACGGTGCCCGACTTCCTCATCGGCGTCGCGCTGGTCTACGTCTTCGGCGTGGAGCTCGGCTGGCTGCCGGTCGCGGGCAACGCCTCGCCCGAGGCGTACGTCCTGCCCGTGCTGTCGCTGAGCATCGGTCCCGCGGCGATCCTGGCCCGCATCGTGCGCGTGGAGATGGTGACCGTTCTGGAGGCGGACTACATCCGCACCGCCCGTGCCAAGCGACTCCGCGCCCGGCGCATCCACCTGCGCCACGCGCTGCCCAACGCGTTGACCTCGGCGCTGACGCTCGGCGGGCTGCTGCTCGGCTCGATGGTGGCCGGCACGGTCCTGGTGGAGAACGTCTTCGCGTGGCCCGGCCTCGGGAGCACGATCGTGAGCTCGATCCTCAACAAGGACTACCCGGTCGTCCAGGCGATCGTGCTCGTCTACGGCCTCGGCGTGCTGGTCATCAACACGGCCGTCGACGTCACCCTCGCCCTGCTCGACCCGCGCTCGATGATCCGGGAGGGCTGAGCCGGTGACACGTGACCACGGACAGGCAGGCCGGTGGCGGGCCGTGCTGACCACGCCGGTCGGGCTGACCGCCGCCGTGCTGCTGGCCGCCGTCGCCGCCCTCGCGGTGCTCGGACCGGTGCTGTGGGGGACCAGCGCGGAGGCCGTCGACACCGGCGCCGTGCTCGGCACCCCGTCGCCGGAGCACTGGGCCGGCACGGACAACCTCGGTCGCGACATCCTCGCCCGCACGCTGGTCGCGACCCGGCTGTCGATGGTGCTCGCGGTCTGCGCGGTCGCCGTGGCGGTGTCGGCGGGCCTGCTGCTCGGCGCCGCGCCCTACCTCCTCGGCGGGCGTGCCGGCCGCCTGGTCGCCGCCACCGTCAACGTCGCGGTGGCGTTCCCCGGCCTCCTCCTCGCACTGTTCTTCGCCGTCGTGTTCGGAGTCGGTGCGACCGGCGCGGTGATGGCGATCGGACTGGCAGGCGCCCCTGTCTTCGCCCGGCTCACCCAGACCCTCGTCGCGCAGGTCGCCGGACGCGACTACGTCTCCGCGGCGCGGATCGCGGGGGTCGGCCGGCTGCGGATCCTGCTGCGGCACGTCCTGCCCAACATCGCCGAGCCGCTGGTCGTCAACGCGACGATCGGCGCGGGCGGCGCTCTGCTCGCCTTCTCGGGGCTGTCCTTCCTCGGCCTCGGCGTGCAGTCGCCGGCGTACGACTGGGGGCGACTGCTCTACGACGGCATCGGCGCGATCTACGTCAACCCCGCCGCCGCGCTGGCTCCCGGTGTCGCGGTGCTGCTCGCGGGGCTGGCCTTCAACCTCTTCGGGGAGTCGGTCGCCAAGGGCTTCGGCGTGCCGGTGCTCGTCGGGCCGGCCGCGATGGGGCGTCGCTCTCTCAGCCGGCTCGCTGCCGAGGTGCCGACCGAGGCCCGCCCGGCCGAGGACCGCCCCGCGGACGACGTCGTGCTGGAGGTCCGCGACCTCGAGGTCGTCTTCACGACCGCCGCCGGGTCGGTACGACCGGTGCGCGGCGTCAGCTTCGACGTACGCCGTGGCGAGGCCGTCGGCGTCGTGGGGGAGTCCGGGTCCGGCAAGTCGCTCACCGCGCTCGCGCTGTCGCGCCTGGTGGGCGAGGACGGTGCGGTGCGGGCCCGACGCCTCCGGTTCCTGGGCCACGACCTGTCCGCACCCGACTCCCCGGCGCTCCGCCGCCTGCTCGGCACCAGCCTCGCGATGGTCTTCCAGGACCCGATGACGTCGTTCAACCCGACGCGGCGCATCGGCCGGCAGCTGGCCGAGGTGGCGACCGAGCACCAGGGCCTCGGCCGGGTGGACGCGCTGTCCCGCGCCGTCGACCGCCTCGGCTCCGTGCGCATCCCCGACCCGGCACGGCGTGCGCGCCAGTACCCCCACGAGTTCTCCGGCGGGATGCGCCAGCGCGCCATGATCGGCATGGGCCTGATGGGCACGCCGTCCCTGGTCGTCGCCGACGAGCCCACGACCGCGCTCGACGTGACGGTCCAGCAGCAGGTGCTCGACCTGCTCGCCGAGATCCGCGCCGCCGACGACGTCGCGCTGGTGCTGATCAGCCACGACGTCACCGTGGTCGCCGAGGTCTGCGACCGCGTGCTCGTGATGTACGCCGGTCGCATCGTCGAGGACCTGCCCGCCGACGACCTCGCCACGGGCGCCCAGCACCCCTACACCCGGGCCCTCGTGGCCGCCGTGCCGCACATGGACACCGACCTCGACCGGCCGCTCGCCACGATCCCCGGCCGCCCGGTCGACCCCGCCGAGGTGCCCGCGGGGTGTGCGTACGCCGCCCGCTGCCCGCTGGCCGACGCCCGCTGCCGGGCCGAGGACCCGCCGCTGGTGCGCTCCGTGGACGGCAGCCGGGTCGCCTGCTGGCACGCCGGCGAGCCGCTCCCGGACCCGGCGGTGCGTCCCGCCGACGAGCTGGTGGAGGCCCCGTGAACGAGCTGCGCTTCGAGGACGTCACCGTCCGGTTCGGCCGCACCACCGCCGTCGACCGGGTGAGCCTCACCGTGCCCGTCGGCTCCGTGGTCGGGCTCGTCGGCGAGTCGGGGTCGGGCAAGTCGACCCTCGCCCGGGCCGCGGTCGGCCTGGTCGCCCCGGACGCGGGCGCCATCACGCTCGGCGGCAGGCCGGTGCCCCACCGCGGCGGGCGCCGCCCGCTCCAGATGGTCTTCCAGGACCCCTACTCCTCCCTCGACCCGCGGATGAGCATCGGCGACAGCATCGCCGAGGCGCTGCCCCGCGACGTCGACGAGCTGCGCGGGCGGCGGGCCCGGCGCGAGGAGGTCACCCGGCTGCTGGAGCTGGTGCACCTCGACCCCCACCGGGCGCGGGACCTCCCAGCGCGGCTCTCCGGCGGACAGCGGCAGCGGGTGGCGCTCGCCCGCGCGCTCGCCGGCCGTCCGGAGGTCGTCATCGCCGACGAGATCACCTCCGCCCTCGACGTGTCGATCCAGGGCGCCGTGCTCAACCTCGTCCGCGAGCTGCAGGCCGAGCTCGGCCTGTCGATGCTCTTCATCTCCCACAACCTCGCGGTGGTCCGCTACGTCGCCTCGCGGGTCGCCGTGATGCAGGGCGGCCGGATCGTCGAGGAGGGCCCCACGGCCCAGGTGCTCGGTGCCCCCGAGCACGACTACACGCGCGAGCTGCTCGCGGCCGCGCCCGGAAGGAAGCCCTCATGAGCCACGCACCCGACACGTCCGGCGCCACCTCCGACACCGTGCGACGCCTGCGCATCGACGACCTCGGCGACCTCGCCGTGCCGTCGCAGCCCGCGCTCGCCCCGGACGGCTCCCGCGTCGCCTACGCGCTCCGCACCCTCGACGTGGCCTGCGACCGCAACGTCGACGAGCTGTGGTGGGTCGCGACCGACGGCGGCGCCCCGCGCCGGCTGACCCACGGGCCGGCGGACTCCTCGCCGGTCTGGGCCCCGGACTCGGCGCGGCTGGCGTTCGTCCGCGACGGTCGGCTGGCCGTGCTGGCCGCGGACGGCGGCGAGGTGGAGGTGCTCGCCGACGTACCGCCGGGTGTCTCGTCCCCGTGCTGGAGCCCGGACGGGCTGCGGATCGCCTTCACCGCGCCGGTGGACCCCGACGGCCCGCGCGGCGACGCCGGTGGCCCGATGGTCTCCGACGGCACCGGCTACCAGTCCGACGGCACCGGGCTGCACGGCCGGGTCCGGACCCAGCTGTTCGTCGTGGGCGCAGACGGCACCGGGCTGCGCCGGCTCACCAGCGGTCCGCACGGCGTCGCCTCGCCGGCCTGGTCGCCTGACGGCACCACCCTCGCTTTCACCCGCGGGTCCCACGAGCGGTTCCGCACCCCGGTCCACGTGCTGCCCGTCGACGGCGTCGAGGCCGACCTCCGCACCGTCGGGTTCGCGCACGGCGTCGCGCTCGCGGTGACCTGGTCGGCCTCCGGTGACGACCTCCTCGTCGTCGGCCACCCCGGTGACCCGGTGGGCCACGCCCGCCTGGTGCGGGTGCCGCTCGACGGCTCGGACGTCACCGACCTGGCGGGTGCGCTCGACCGCAACGTGATGCCCGGCGCACCGGCGTACCCGGGTGGGCTGCCGGTGGAGCACGACGACCGGGTCTGGTTCTGCCTGCGCGACCGCGGCTGCACCCACCTGTGGTCCGGGTCGGTGGACGGGAGCGACCTCCGGCCGGTCGTCGCCGGCGAGGGCCGCGTCGTCTCCGGGCTCTCGGTCGCCGGGGGGCGGGCGGCCGTTGTGCTGGCCACCCCGACGTCGTACGGCGAGGTGGTGCTCGTCGACCTCGCCGACGGGCAGGAGCGAGTGCTGAGCGACCACGGCGCCGCGCTCGCCGACGTGGTCCACCACGAGCGCCGTCCGCGCACCTTCACCATCTCCGACGGCACCGAGGTCGAGGCCTGGCTGCTGCACGACGACGAGCCCGGCCCCAAGCCGCTGCTGCTCGACGTGCACGGTGGGCCGCACAACGCGTGGAACGCCGCCGCCGACGAGATCCACCTCTACCACCAGGAGCTCGTCGAGCGCGGCTGGGCGGTCCTGCTGGTCAACCCGCGCGGCAGCGACGGCTACGGCGAGCAGTTCTACGACGGCGTCCACGCCGCGTGGGGCGTCGCCGACGCGGCGGACTTCCTCGAGCCGATCGACACGCTGGTGGCCGAGGGCCTCGCCGACGCGGAGCGGCTGGCGGTGGGCGGCTACAGCTACGGCGGGTTCATGGCCTGCTGGCTCACCGGGCACGACGGCCGCTTCGCCGCGGCCGTCGCGGGCGGCACGGTGAGCGACCTGGCGAGCATGTACGGCACCAGCGACGACCTGTGCCTCAGCGCCTACGAGCTCGGCGGCGCACCGTGGGAGGAGCCGGACCTCTACGCCGCCATGTCGCCCATCGCCCGCGTGCAGGACGTGCGCACCCCGACGCTCGTCTACCACGGCATCGAGGACCGCACCTGCCCGCTCGGGCAGGCCCAGCAGTGGCACACCGCGCTGTGCGAGCTCGGGGTGACCACGCAGCTGGTGCTCTACCCCGACGCCTCGCACGTCTTCGTCCTGCTCGGCCGGCCCTCCCAGCGGCTCGACGTCAACCGGCGCACCCTCGACTGGCTCGTCACCCACACCACGGGTGGCGGTCGGCCGCGCGCCGACCGCGCGCACTGGGAGCAGCGGCTCGCAGCGCTGGCCGAGCGCCACGGCGTACCGGGTGCGCAGCTCGGCATCCTGCGCACCGGCGGGGGCGAGGACGACCTCGTGGTGGCGACGCACGGCGTGCTGCACGTCGGGACGCAGGCGCCGGTCACGCCCGACGCCGTGTTCCAGATCGGCTCGATCACCAAGGTGTGGACCGCCTCGGTCGTGATGTCACTCGTGGATGAGGGCCTGCTGGAGCTCGACACCCCGGTCGTCGAGGTGCTGCCCGAGCTGCGGCTGGCCGACCCCGAGGTGACCAAGGGCGTCACCGTGCGGCACCTCCTCACCCACACCAGCGGGATCGACGGGGACGTCTTCACCGACACCGGCCGCGGGGACGACTGCCTCGAGAGGTACGTCGACCAGCTCGGCGACGCCGGCCAGAACCACCCGCTCGGCGTGACCTGGTCCTACTGCAACTCCGGCTTCTCGCTCCTCGGCCGCGTCATCGAGGTGGTGACCGGGCTGACGTGGGACGAGGCCTTGCGCCAGCGGCTCTCCGCCCCGCTCGGCCTCGAGCGCGCGGTGACCCTGCCCGAGGAGGCGCTGCTCCACGCGGCAGCCCTCGGCCACGACGAGCGCGACGGGGAGACGGTGCCCGCCGCGGCCTGGCAGCTCCCGCGCTCGCTCGGGCCGGCGGGGCTGGTCACCTGCTCGGCCGCCGACGTCCTGGCGTTCGCCCGGATGCACCTCACCGGCGGCCTCGCGGCCGACGGGACGCGGGTGCTGAGCGAGGAGTCCGTCGCCGCGATGGCCGCGCACGAGGCCGAGCTGCCCGACCCCTACATCCTCGGCGACTCGTGGGGGCTGGGCTGGATCCGCTTCTCGTGGGACGGCCACCGCTTGGTCGGCCACGACGGCAACACCCTCGGCCAGGCCGCGTTCCTGCGCATGCTGCCCGCCCCCGACGGGGACGGCGGCCTCGCGGTCGTGCTGCTGACCAACGGCGGCCACACCCGCGACCTCTACGAGGACCTCTACCGCGAGGTCTTCGCCGAGCTCGCCGGCATCTCGATGCCGGAGCGGTTCGGCCCGCCCGAGGAGCCCGTCGACGTGGACGTCACCCCCTACCTCGGGCGCTACGAGCGCACCTCGGTGCAGATGGACGTCGAGCAGGGCGCCGACGGCCCGGTCCTGCGGACCACGCTCCTGGGCCCGCTGGCCGATCTCGAGCCCGACCCCGTCGAGGAGCACGCCCTCGTGTCCGTCGGCCCCGGACTGTTCGCCGTACGCCCCGAGGGGACCGAGACGTGGGTCCCGGTGACGTTCTACGAGCTGGCCACGGGCGAGCCGTACCTCCACATGGGGGCGCGCGCCACCCCGCGGGTCCGGCGATGAGGGCCGCGGCAGCGTCCGCGGTCGACCTCGAGGCCCTGCTGCACGACGTCCGGGCGCTCGTCGAGTGCGAGTCGCCCTCCGCCGACCTCGCCGCCGTCGCCCGGTCGGCGGAGGTGGTGACCGAGGTCGGCACGCGCCGGCTGGGCGTGGCTCCCGAGCGGATCGTGCTCGAGGGCTGCACCCACCTGCGCTGGCGGCTCGGCAGCGGTCCCTCGCGCGTGCTGCTGCTCGGGCACCACGACACGGTGTGGCCGCTGGGCACGCTCGCGCGTCGGCCGTTCTCCGTCGAGGACGGGGTGCTCCGCGGCCCGGGCTGCTTCGACATGCTCGCCGGGCTCGCGATGGCGTTCGATGCTGCCGCCGGGACGGACGGCGTGACACTCCTCGTCACCGGCGACGAGGAGCTCGGCTCGCCGACCTCGCGCCGGCTGGTGGAGGAGGAGGGCGCCGCCGCCGACGCCGTCCTCGTCCTGGAGGCGTCCGCCGACGGCGGTGCGCTGAAGACCGAGCGCAAGGGCGTCTCGCTCTACGACGTCGAGGTGACCGGCCGCGCGGCCCACGCCGGGCTCGAGCCCGAGCGCGGCACCAACGCCGCCGTCGAGCTCGCCCACGCCGTCCTCGCGCTGGCGGGCCTCGGCGACGCGGTGGCCGGCACGACGGTGACGCCCACCCGCGCCACGGCGGGCACCACCACGAACACCGTGCCGGCCGCGGCGCGCGTCGCGGTCGACGTACGGGCGTGCACGGCCGCCGAGCAGCAGCGCGTCGACGCCGCCGTCCGGTCCCTGCGACCGGCGCTGCCGGACGCCGGGCTGGCGGTGCGCGGCGGTCCCAACCGGCCGCCGCTGGAGGCGTCGGCCTCCGCCGCTCTCTTCGAGCGGGCGCGCGAGGTCGCCGTGCGCCTCGGCCTCCCGGCACCCACCAGCGCGAGCGTCGGCGGGGCCTCGGACGGCAACTTCACCGCAGGTGTCGGCACCCCGACCCTCGACGGCCTCGGCGCGGTCGGCGGCGGTGCGCACGCCGAGGACGAGCACGTGCTCGTGGCCGAGCTGCCCGGTCGCACCGCGCTGCTGCGCGCCCTGGTGGCGGACCTCGTCACCTCCCCTTTGGCGGCCCCTCTGGCGGCGCGGACGAACCCGCCCTCCCAGGCTCGTGGGGGACGACCATGACGGTGCCCCGCAAGGCCAGCAGCATGAGCAGCATGGGGACCACGAGGACCGCGGGCGCCGCCGCCACCGATCTCGACGCGGCCGTGCAGGGGGCCGACGCCGCCGCCCGCGCAGCCGGGGTGACCGTGCGCACCCTGGAGGAGCTGTCCGACCTCGCGCAGGTGGTGGCGCTGTTCGCCGACATCTGGCGGCGCTCGGGCAGTCCGCCGCTCACCCTGGAGCTGCTCCGCGCGCTGACCAAGGCGGGCAACTACGTCGGTGGCGCGTACGCCGACGGGCGGCTCGTGGGCGCGTGCGTGGGGTTCTTCCACGCGCCCGAGGAGGACAGCCTCCACAGCCACATCGCCGGGGTCGCGCCGGACGCCACCGGCCGCAGCGTGGGCTTCGCCCTCAAGCTGCACCAGCGCGCCTGGGCGATCGCCCGCGGCGTGCACGAGGTCGCGTGGACCTTCGACCCGCTGGTCGCCCGCAACGCCTGGTTCAACCTGACCAAGCTCGGCGCGCGCGCGACGGAGTACCTGCCCAACTTCTACGGCCCGATGGACGACGGCATCAACGGGCGCGACGAGTCCGACCGGCTGCTGGTGCGCTGGCGGCTCTCCGACCCCGCGGTCGTGCTGGCCTGCGCCGGCGGGGGAGTGGGTGCGGTGGCCGACGACCTTCGCGCCGGCGGCGCCGTCGTCGCCCTCGGTCCCGACGAGTCGGGCCGTCCCGTGGCCGGGCGCCTCGACGGCGCGGTCTCCCTGGTCGCGGTGCCCCCGGACGTCGCGCGGCTGCGGGGCGCGGCCCCGGAGGTGGCGGCCCGGTGGCGGCTCGCCGTGCGCGAGGCGCTGACCACGCTGTTGGCCGACGGGGCGGGGCGCATCGAGGGGTTCGACCGGTCGGGCTGGTACGTCGTGAGGAGAGAGCTGTGAAGATCACCGGCGTCGAGCTGCGACGCATCGCCATGCCCCTGGTGGCGCCGTTCCGGACGTCGTTCGGCACCGAGACCGCGCGCGACGTGCTGCTGGTCCGGGTCGTCTCCGAGGACTCCGAGGGCTGGGGCGAGTGCGTGGCGATGTCCGCGCCGCTCTACAGCTCGGAGTACGTCGACGCTGCCGCCGACGTGCTGCGGCGCTACCTCGTGCCGCGGCTGGTGGCCGACGGCCCGTGCTCGGCGCCCGAGGTCGCGCACCGGCTCGCGGCCGTCAAGGGCCACCGGATGGCCAAGGCCGCGCTGGAGACGGCCGTCCTGGATGCCGAGCTGCGCGCAGAGGGACGCTCCTTCGCCCGCGAGCTGGGCGCGGTGCACGAGCGGGTCCCGTGCGGTGTCTCGGTCGGCATCATGGACTCGGTGCCGGAGCTGCTCGACGCGGTCGAGGGCTACCTCGCCGAGGGCTACGTGCGGATCAAGCTCAAGATCGAGCCCGGCTGGGACGTCGACCCGGTGCGCGCGGTGCGGGAGCGCTTCGGCGACGACCTCCTGCTGCAGGTCGACGCCAACACGGCCTACACGCTCGCCGACGCGCCCCAGCTCGCCCGGCTCGACCCCTTCGACCTGCTGCTGATCGAGCAGCCGCTCGAGGAGGAGGACGTGCTGGGCCACGCCGACCTGGCCCGCCTCATCCGGACCCCGGTCTGCCTGGACGAGTCGATCACCTCCGCCCGCGACGCCGCGGCGGCCATCCGGCTCGGCGCGTGCAGCATCGTCAACATCAAGCCCGGCCGCGTCGGGGGCTACCTCGAGGCCCGGCGCATCCACGACGTCTGCGTGGCCGCCGGCGTGCCCGTGTGGTGCGGCGGGATGCTGGAGACCGGTCTCGGCCGGGCCGCCAACGTCGCGCTGGCGGCACTGCCGGGCTTCACGCTGCCGGGGGACACCTCGGGCTCGGGCCGCTACTTCGCCGAGGACGTCACGGAGCCCTTCGTGCTGGAGGACGGCCACCTCGTCGTGCCCTCCGGGCCCGGTCTCGGGGTCGCCCCTCTGCCCGGACGTCTGGAGGAGGTCACCACCGCCTCGGAGTGGCTCGCCCTCTAGACCTTGTCGCCAGGCACCAATTCGGCCCTCGATCTGGTCGTGGAGCACTGGCGGCGGCCGTGCCCCCTCCCTACGGTGGAGGCATGAGCGACGAGGCGGCGGGCGCGAGCCTCGCCCGGCTGCTGGACGACCTGGGCACGACGTTCCTCGACCTCGCCCACGGCGACGTGGCGGCGGCGCGCGGCATCGGGGGCGTGGTCATCCACGACCCGCTCGACCCGCCGTCGCTGCCACCGCGCGCCATCGTGCTCGGCGTAGGGGTCGACTCCGCCGCCGACGTCGTCGCGATGCTCCGCGGGCTCGGTCCGGGCGGCGCGTCCGCACTCGTGCTGCGTGCGCCGGTCCCGCTCACCCCGGAGGTGCGCGCGGCGGCCGACGACGCAGGGGTGGCCCTGCTCGGCCTCAGCCGCGGTGCGTCCTGGGCCCAGCTGAGCGAGATGCTCCGCTCGCTCCTCCTGGCCGGCGACGCTGCGCCCGGCACCGGCGAGCCCGACTCGCTGGGCGGCCTGCCCTCGGGCGACCTCTTCGCGGTCGCCAACGCCCTCTCGGCCCTGCTGGACGCGCCGATCACCATCGAGGACCGCAGCTCGCGCGTGCTGGCGTTCTCCGGGCGCCAGGACGAGGCCGATCCGTCGCGCGTCGAGACGATCCTCGGGCGCCAGGTGCCGAGCCACTACATGCGGGTGCTGCAGGAGCGCGGGGTCTTCCGCGACCTGCTCCGCTCCGACCGGCCGGTCGTCGTCGACCCGCTGCCGGGCGTCGACGGCGAGATGACGCTGCCGCGGGTCGCGGTCTCGGTCCGGGCCGGCGACGAGGTGCTCGGCTCGATCTGGGCGGTCGTGCCCGAGCCGCTGAGCCCGGAGCGGCTCGGTGCGCTCACCGACTCCGCCAAGCTCGTCGCGCTGCACCTGCTGCGGGTGCGCGCGGGTGCCGACGTACGCCGCGGGGTGCGCGCCGACCTGCTCGCCTCCGCCCTCGCCGGCGGTGCGGCCGCCCCGGACGCGCTCGAGCGCCTCGGGCTGGCCGGTCAGCCGGTGCTCGTCGTCGGGATGACCCTCGACGAGGTGCACACGTCCGGGGCCGACAGCGACGACGCGTCGCTCACCCACGAGCGACAGCGCCTCGGCGACGCCTTCGCCCTCCACCTCGCCGCGGTGCACCCCCGCTCCGCGGCCGCCGCGCTCGGCGACGTCACCTACGGCCTGCTCGCGGTCTCCGGCGACGTCGACCAGGCCGAGGAACGGGCGGTGCGGCTGGTGCGCGACTTCATCGACCGGATCGGCGAGCGGATGCGCCCCGTCGCGGCGGTGGGCACCGTCGCCGCGGACTTCTCCGGCATCTCCCGCAGTCGCACGAGCGTCGACCGGGCACTGCGCGTGCTCCGCCGCGGCGGCGGCGAGCGGCGCATCGGCCGGCTCGAGGACCTGCAGGGCGAGGCGCTCGTGCTCGAGCTGCAGGACCTCGCCTCCGCGCGCGGGGACGAGCCGACCGGCCCCCTCGCGCGGCTCGTCGCCTACGACGCCCGGCACCGCTCGGCCCTCGTCGACACCCTGCGGGCGTGGCTGGACCACTTCGGCGACGCCGTCGCGGCGGCCGACTCCCTCTTCGTCCACCCCAACACCTTCCGCTACCGCCTGCGCCGCGCGGCCGAGGTCGGACAGGTCGACCTCGACGACGCCGACCAGCGGTTCGCGCTGATGCTCCAGCTGCGGGTGCTGACCTCGCCGTCCGGCACCCGCTGAGGGGCGTACGCCGCGGGCCGGGTGCCGTTAGGCTCAGCGCGTGGCCGAGCCCAACATCCCCGCAGCGCCCGTGATCGAGGGCACCACCCACCTCCACTCGGGCAAGGTGCGCGACCTCTACGTGATCGACTCCGGCGAGCACGAGGGCCGTCTGCTGATGGTCGCCAGCGACCGCATCTCCGCCTACGACTTCGTCCTCGACACGACGATCCCCGACAAGGGCGAGATCCTCACCCGGATGTCGCTGTGGTGGTTCGACCAGCTCGCCGACCTCGTCGGCAACCACGTCGTGTCGACCGACGTCCCGAAGGAGGTGGCCGGTCGAGCGGTGGTCTGCGAGCGGCTGGAGATGTTCCCGGTCGAGTGCGTGGCGCGCGGCTACCTCACCGGGTCGGGTCTCCTCGACTACCAGCGCAGCGGCGAGGTCTGTGGCATCCCGCTGTCGGCCGGCCTGCAGGACGGCAGCCGCCTGCCCGAGCCGATCTTCACCCCGGCCACGAAGGCCGAGCTGGGCGACCACGACGAGAACGTCGACTACGAGGCGGTCGTCGAGACCATCGGCGACGACGCCGCGGCCGAGCTCCGGATGCTGACGATGGAGGTCTACGACAAGGCCCACGGCATCGCCCGGGAGCGGGGGATCATCCTGGCCGACACCAAGCTGGAGTTCGGCCGCCGCAGCGACGGCACGACGGTCCTCGGCGACGAGGTCCTCACGCCCGACTCGAGCCGCTTCTGGCCCGCCGACCAGTGGCATCCGGGCCGCGCCCAGCCGTCGTACGACAAGCAGATCGTGCGCGACTGGCTGACCGGGGAGTCCGGCTGGGACCGCCACTCCGGCGAGGCGCCGCCGCCGCTGCCCGACGCGGTCGTGGAGCGCACCCGGGCGCGTTACGTCGAGGCCTTCGAGCTGCTCACCGGGGAGACGTTCTGACCACGCGGCGCTTCTCCGCCACCGAGGAGATGCCCCACACGGCGGAGCAGGCGTTCACCTACCTCGTCGACCCCCGGCTGCGCCCGGAGTGGCAGTCCAGCCTGCTCTCCACCGACGTGCCCGAGGGCGAGGAGCCGCACCTCGGTCAGGCCTGGACCGAGCTGACCATGGTCGGCGTACGACCCAGCCTGGTCGTCGTGGAGTTCGTGCCCTTCCGGTCGTGGGCCGAGCGCGGCACGTGGCGCGGGGTCGAGGCGACGCTGCGCCTGCGCTTCACCGAGACGGCCCGGGGCTGCCGGGTCGTCGCCGAGGGCGAGGTGACCGGCTCCGGGGTGTACGCCATGGCCGCCGGCAGCTCCGGCCTGCTGGCCGGCCGGGCGATCGCCGCCGATCTCCGCACCGCCAGCCACCGGATCGCCCAGCGCAACGAGCGCCCGCAGGACGGGTGACGCTCTCCCGACTGGTGAGTAGGTTGGCGCCATGCCGAACCTCTCCTCGCTCCTCGAAGGCACCGCCGACGCGTTCCCGGACCGTACGGCGGTGGTGCTGGGCGACACCCGCCTGACCTACGCCCAGGTCGACGCCGCCGCCAACCAGGTCGCGAACCTGCTCGTCTCGCGCGGCATCCAGCCGGGCGACAAGGTGGCGCTGAGCTGCCCGAACCTGCCGTACTTCCCGATCGTCTACTACGGCATCCTCAAGGCCGGCGCGACCGTGGTGCCGCTCAACGTGCTGCTCAAGGGGCGCGAGGTGGCCTACCACCTCGACGACTCGGACGCGAGGGCGTACTTCTGCTTCCAGGGCACGCCCGACCTGCCGATCGGCACCGAGGGCCATGCCGGCTTCCAGCAGGCCGAGGGGTGCGAGCACTTCTTCGTCATCACCGCCGACCCGGCCGCCGAGTCGCCGATCGACGGCACGGAGACCCTGGGCCAGGCGCTGAAGGGGCAGTCCCCGGTCTTCGACACGGTCGAGGTCGACGGCGACGACACCGCGGTCATCCTCTACACGTCCGGCACCACCGGGCAGCCCAAGGGTGCCGAGCTGATGCACCGCAACATGATCAGCAACGCGCTCGCCAGCGACGCCCTCTTCGGCGCCGACGCCGAGACGCCCGACACCCTGCTGTGCGTGCTGCCGCTCTTCCACTCGTTCGGACAGACCGTGATCATGAACGCCGGTTTCGCCTTCGGCGGCACGGTCGTGCTGCTCCCGCGCTTCGAGGCCGGACCCGCCCTGGCGCTGATGGACAAGGAGGGCGTCACCTTCTTCGCGGGCGTGCCGACGATGTACTGGGGGCTGCTCGGCGCGCTGGACGACTCCGGTGTCGACGTGAAGAAGCTGGCCGAGCAGATGCGCGTCGCCGTCGCGGGCGGCTCGGCGCTGCCCGTCGAGGTGCACAAGGAGTTCGAGCGGCGCTTCGGCGTCACCATCCTCGAGGGCTACGGCCTCTCCGAGACCTCACCGGTGGCCAGCTTCTCGGTGTGGGGCGAGCCGGTGCGCGTCGGGTCGATCGGCAAGCCGATCCCCGGCGTGGAGATGAAGCTCATCAACCCCGAGCCGGGGGTGCGCGAGGACGTCGAGGACGCGCCCGACGTCGTCGGGGAGATCGCGATCAAGGGCCCGAACATCATGAAGGGCTACTACGGCCGCCCCGACGCGACCGCCGAGGCGATCGTCGACGGCTGGTTCCGCTCCGGCGACCTGGGCCGCAAGGACGCCGACGGCTGGTACTACATCGTCGACCGGTCCAAGGACATGATCATCCGCGGCGGCTACAACGTTTACCCGCGCGAGGTCGAGGAGGTGCTGATGACGCACCCCGACGTGTCGCTCGCCGCCGTGATCGGCGTGCCTCACGAGAGCCACGGCGAGGAGATCAAGGGGGTCGTGATCCGCAACGACGGCGCCACGGTCACCGAGGACGAGCTGGTGGCGTGGGCCAAGCAGCAGATGGCGGGCTACAAGTACCCCCGCATCGTCGAGTTCGTCGACGCCCTCCCGATGACCGCGACCGGCAAGATCCTCAAGCGGGAGCTGAGCTGATGCGGGCACTCCTCATCGCGCTCGGCGTGGTGATGGTCGCGACCGGGGGTGTGTGGACCGCGCAGGGCCTCGGCTACCTCGAGGGCAGCCCGATGACCGACCAGAGCATCTGGGCGATCCTCGGCCCCCTCGTCGCCGGGCTCGG
>CAZDAO010000022.1:0-1680 GCA_964503015.1 uncultured Nocardioides sp.
CCACGACCGTTGTAGTTGTGGCACTCGGTGAAGTTGGTCAGGAAGATCTGGCCGCCGCGGTAAATCGCCTCCTCGCGCTCCTCCTCCGACAGGCCCTCGATGGAGTAGTCGGACTCGTTGGGGATGGCCGGACCGGGGCCCAGCGAGGCGACGTAGGCCGCCAGGGCGGCGATCTCCTCGTCGTTGAAGACGACGGGCTTGCGGGGTGCCTGGGCGCCCGGGGCCGCCATCGGCATGCGACCGGTGCCGACCTGGAAGTCGACGGCCGCGGCACCGACGCCGACCAGCGACGGGCCGATCTGGTAGCCCTCGCGCACGGTGGGGATGCCCTCGCCGTTCTTGCCGTGGCAGAACGCGCAGCTGGCGAGGAAGAGCTCCTTGCCCTGGGCGACCTGCTCGGTCTCGCTCGGCTGGGTGTCCGCCTGCGCCGGGGCCAGGGCCGTGTAGAGGGAGCCGCTGATCAGCAGTCCCAGCAGGAGCACGACGAGACCCGCAAGAGGTCCCCGACGGTGCCGGGAGAGGCGACCAGCGGTTCGGTTGAGCACACGCACTTTTGAGTCCTTGCCGGTTGCGGGGGCGGGGCTTACTTGATGACGTAGATCGTGAAGAACAGGCCGATCCACACCACGTCGACGAAGTGCCAGTAGTAGGACACGACAATCGCGGTGACGGCTTGCTCGTGGGTGAAGCGTCGGGCGAGGTAGGTGCGTCCGAGCACGAAGAGGAAGGCGATGAGGCCACCGGTCACGTGGATGCCGTGGAAGCCGGTGGTGAGGTAGAACATCGTGCCGTAGGCCGAGCTCGGGATCGTCACGCCCTCGTGGATCAGCTCGGCGTACTCGAGCGCCTGGCCGCCGATGAAGACCGCGCCCATGACGTAGGTGAGGACGAACCACTCGCGCAGGCCCCACTTGGTGAAGTTGAGCAGGCCGCCGGTGCGGCCGACCTGGCCGCGCTCGGCGGCGAAGACGCCCCACTGGCAGGCGAACGAGGAGGCCACCAGGATCGCGGTGTTGGCCGTGGAGAACGGCACGTTGAGCTTCTCGGTCTCCTGCGCCCAGAGCTCGGGGCTCACCGCGCGGATGGTGAAGTAGGCCGCGAACAGCGCGGCGAAGAACATCAGCTCGCTCGAGAGCCAGATGATCGTGCCCACGCTGACCATGCTCGGTCGGTCGTGGTGCCCGTGCAGACGGGATGCCGGAATCGCTGTTGCAGTCGCCACAGGCGCCATTATGGCTGCTGCGACGGAACGAGGGCACCCCGGGCCCCCGTGTTGTCGCGTCATAAAGTTCACAGCGTGCTCATCGTCGCGCCCGCGCTCTCCGCAGAGGCTTCCGAGACCCTTCCCCGATTCACGCTCGGGAGCGTCCTGACCGACTGGGGGATCGACCCGATCCCGTTCGTGGTGACGGTGTGGGCGGTCGGGTTGTACGTCCTCGGCGTGGTCGTGCTGCACCGCCGCGGCGACCGCTGGCCGGTCGGGCGCACGCTCGCGTTCGTCGGCCTCGGCATGGGGTCGTTCTTCGTCGCCACCTCGTCCGGGCTGGGCCGCTACGACACCACGCTGCTGAGCGTGCACATGGTCCAGCACATGATCCTGTCGATGGTCGTGCCCCTGGCCCTGGCGCTCGGCGCCCCGGTGACGTTGGCCCTGCGCACCTTGCCGGCCGCCCCGCGACG
>CAZDAO010000022.1:1690-16986 GCA_964503015.1 uncultured Nocardioides sp.
GACCTGCAGAAAGTCGTCGTTTACGCCGACAACGGTGCGCCGGTGACGCTCGCCCTGCGCACGCTGCCCGCCGCCCCGCGGCGTTGGCTGCTGGCCGTGCTGCACTCGCCCGTGGCCAAGGTGCTGGCGTTCCCGCCCCTGGCGTTCGTGCTCTACGTCGCCTCGCCGTGGGCGCTCTACTTCAGCCCCTGGTACGACGCCAGCCTGAGCTCGACGTTCGTCCACGAGATGATGCACGTGCACCTGGTGCTCGTCGGCACGCTCTTCTTCTGGCCGCTGATGGGCGTCGACCCGCTGCCCGGGCGGGTGGGCTACCCGTTCCGGGTGCTGCTGACGATCATGACGCTGCCGTTCCACGCCTTCCTCGGCGTGACGATCATGGGCCAGACGACGCTCATCGGCGGCGAGCACTACCTCGCGCTGCGCGAGGGACCGATGGGGGAGTGGCTGCCGCCCGCGCTCGAGGACCAGCACCTGGCCGGCGGGATCCTGTGGGCGAGCGGTGACCTGATCGGCGTGCTGTTCTTCGCGGTGCTGTTCACCCAGTGGGTGCGCCAGTCGATGAAGGAGGCCTCGCGGGAGGACCGGCGTCTCGACCTCGCCGAGCGACGGGGTGCCGGGCGGGCGTGACGCGCGGAGGTGGCTACGATGGCCCGGTGAGCGACTCCACCAAGCCGTTGAAGGTGCTGGTCTACAGCGACGACGTCACCACCCGTCAGCAGGTCATCCTCGCTCTGGGCCGACGCCCCCACCCCGACCTCCCCGAGCTGGAGTACGTCGAGGTGGCCACCGAGCCCGTCGTCCTGCAGAACATGGACTCCGGCGAGATCTCGCTCGCGATCCTCGACGGCGAGGCCGTGCCGGCCGGCGGCATGGGCATCGCCAAGCAGCTCAAGGACGAGATCTACCAGTGCCCGCCCGTGCTGGTGCTGACCGGCCGCCCACAGGACGCCTGGCTCGCGACCTGGTCACGTGCCGAGGCCGCGGTCCCGCACCCGATCGACCCGATCCAGCTCGCCGAGGCCGTCATCGGCCTGCTGCGCAGCAGCGTCCCAGCCACGTCCTGAGCCGGACCGGTCGCCCCGGGTCGCGGCCACTAGCCTGAGGCCATGTCCCACACGTGGCCCGATGTCCTCTCCACGCTGGTCGCCGGTGACGACCTGACCACCGAGCAGGCGCGATGGGCCATGGACGAGGTCTTCGCCGGCGCGGCGACACCCGTCCAGCTCGCCGGGCTCGTGATCGCGCTGCGGGCGAAGGGCGAGACCGTCGACGAGATCGCCGGCATCGCCGCCGCGATGCTCGCCGCGGCCAACCCGATCTCCGTGCCGGGCCGGCTGCTCGACATCGTCGGCACCGGAGGCGACCGGTCGATGTCGGTCAACATCTCGACCATGGCGGCGATCGTCGCCGCCGGCGCCGGCGCCCGCGTGGTCAAGCACGGCAACCGCTCGGCCTCCTCCAAGTCCGGCTCGGCCGACGTGCTCGAGGCGCTCGGCATCCGCTTGGACCTCACCCCGGCGCGCGTCGCGGAGGTGGCGGAGGAGGCCGGCATCACCTTCTGCTTCTCCGCCGCCTTCCACCCGGCCATGCGCCACGCGGCCGTCCCGCGGCGCGAGCTCGGCATCGCCACGACCTTCAACATCCTCGGTCCCCTCACCAACCCCGCCCGGCCGCAGGCGCAGGCGATCGGCTGCGCCGACCTCCGCATGGCGCCGGTGATGGCCGGCGTGCTGGCCCAGCGCGGCGTCGACGCCTGGGTCTTCCGTGGGGACGACGGCCTCGACGAGCTCACGACCACCACCACCTCGACGGTGTGGCGGGTGCGTGGCGGCGAGGTCACCGAGTCCGTGGTCGACCCGCGGGCGCTCGGCATCGCGGCGGCGACCACCGAGGACCTGCGCGGCGGCGACGCTGCCCACAACGCCGACGTCGTACGCCGGGTGCTGGCGGGGGAGCCCGGCCCGGTCCGCGACGCGGTGCTGCTCAACGCCGGCGCGGCGCTGGCGGTCCACGGCGCACCCGAGCAGGAGGTGGCGCCCGGGCTGGCGGCAGGGATCACCCGCGCGGCCGAGGCCGTCGACTCCGGGGCCGCCGCTGAGGCGCTCCAGCGCTGGGTGGCCGCGTCGGCCCGACCGTGAGGTCGTGGTCGCCCACGGACGCCGGGCTCGTCCCACGTGCGAGGACGTCGCGCAGGGGCGGGACAGTGGCCACGAGCGGGTAGAGCGAGAGGCACACCAGTCCGAACGCCATGAGCGGGAGTCGCTCGTGCATCAGCACGACGATGCCGGCGTGCAGGCCCACGCCGACTCCGAGGGCCGGCAGTCGGGTCGGGCGGAACCACATGCCGACGGCGATGAACAGCTCGGTCGCCACCACGGCGACCGCCAGTGGTGGGTAGAACGAGGACGGCAGCGTGACACGCAGGCTCCAGCGGAGCTCGTCGCCGGCGAGCCACCACGGGTTCAGCTTCGAGAGAGCGCCGAACAGGTAGCAGATGCTCAGCTGGGTCAGCATCAGCACGACCGGGACGGTCGAGCCGACCCGGTGCCGTCGCCCGACGGCGGACTCGAGGGACCAGACGGCGTCGGACCGGCAGGACGCGAGCAGCACGAGCAGGATCGAGCACAGCCAGATGTGGTTGGCGTAGACCTGCCGGTCCCACAGCATGGCGGCGATCGACGCCGTGCTGGCTGCGAGGGCCGCAGCGCGGGTCACGACCCCGAGCAGCACCAGAGCCCCGGTCAGGACCGTCACGGACATCCACGCCGAGACCAGGGTCGTCGTCACGGGCACGTCGAGGATGCCGGGCATCCCGAGCGCCCCGTCCGCCACGCGCCCGAGGATCGCCGACACCTCGAGTGCGTTGAGGATCGTCGCGACGCCCAGGACGATGCGAACCGTCGCAAGCATGCGTGGGTCGGGCCAGGTCACGAGCACGTGAGGCTCCGTTCGGATCGCCAGCGCCTCACCGTGACCCGGACCGCGTCGGCCTCGACCTCGCAGATCCGCTCCGGCAGGCGCTGGGTCCAGTCGACGTCGATCCGCGCCTTCGCGACGTACTCCGCGACCTCGTGGTCGTGGACCTGCCCGTCGGAGTCCTCGACGACCACCTCGGTCCAGCCCGCGCCGGAGAACATCTGGAACCCGAACTGCGACGGCGCGGTCGCGAGCGCCACCACCGGGATCGCCAGCTGCAGCGCGACGACGCCGGCGATCGTCAGCCGCCTACGCCGATCGGGCGCCACGGCGTCCACCACCCTCGAGGTTGAGGCGCGGCAGCGCCAGGAAGAGCGCGACCTGTCCGACGCCCGCGACCGGTGACGACAGCATCATCGCCACGGCCAGGGTCCATGGTCGGTCGCGACGGGCTCCCCACACCACCAGCGCGATCGCCAGCGGAAGACGCACGACGAGCGGGGGGAGGAAGGTGGCTCCCACCTGGGTGTCGGCGTCACCGGCATGGGACCGCAGGAAGGAGAGCCACTGGGCCCACAGATCGGGTGAGACGAGCCAGGACGCGAGCGCGACGCCCACGATCGTGGCCCCGGAGACGAACAGCTTGCGCCACTCGCCGCGGGCGAGGAACCACACCGGGCCCAGGCAGGAGGTGATCTTGGTGAGGAAGGCGAACGCCCACAAGGCGGGGTGGCGCTGGCCGAGGACGACCACGAGGGCGAGGAGCCAGTTGATGTTGCCGGTGAGGACCTCGTGGAGGCCGAGGAGCGCGAGGGGGACCGCGACGGACCAGTGGGCGACCCGGACCAGCCACACGATGGCGATCACGGTGGCGATCGCCCAGAGGGTCCCGAAGACCGGCCACGGCAGCTGCGCGAGTGGCCACACCAGCTGGGCGAAGGCCGGGCTGTAGAGGAACGCGTCGAGCGTGGCGGGGGCGGAGTCGTACATCTCACCGCGCCATGCCGCCCAGTAGGCGTGGGAGTCCACGCCCAGGCCGTAGCCGGACCCGGCGACGAACTGGGCCACCAACCACGTCTGGAGGAGAGCGACGGCCCACAGCAGGTCGCGCGCCGCGCGTCGCCGCACCTGCTCGCGACTCAGCACGGTCTGCCCCCCGCTCATGACGCGGAAGGGGTCAGGAGGGCGAACTCCTCGTCGCCCTCGACGACGACCCAGCCGAGCTGGCTCAGGGCATATCCCAGTCGCGAGTCGGCCGTCACCAGGGCGTAGTCAGGCTCCAGCTCGTCCAGCTCGTCGTCCCAGCCCTTGTTGAGCTGGGTGAGGTCGACGTTGCGCTCCAGCTCGGCGTCGGTGAACACGTCGCCGTACCCGTGCATCACCAGGGACAGCTGCGGATGGCGCCAGAGGAAGTACGGGCCGGTGTCCCACTCGTTCAGCACCCGCGCCTGTGCCGGTACGTCGTCCAGGCGGCGGTCCAGCCAAGCGGGCACCACCGGGTCCGACGTCCTGGCCGCTGCTCCGGTCGCCAGCACGGCCCCGCTGACGGCGGCCAGGACGAGGACGGACGTGACCTCCCGACGGCTGACGCCGGACCGCGCGGGCAGGTGGTCCTGCACGGCACGGGCGAGCAGCGGCGCGACCAGGATGGCGGCCGCTGGACCGGTGCGGATGGTGAAGAGCGCCCAGGCTGCGGCGAGACCGAGCACCAGCGCGTTCGACCAGGACATCCGAGTCGGCCGGACCAGCGAGAGCAGGAACGTCAGGGCGAGCATGAGGGCCAGGACGAAGGACGAGGCCGAGGTGAAGTCCGGTGGTCCCCACTCGACGAAGTAGTCCGACCGGGCCCCGACCATGCCCAGCGACCGGTACGCGTCGAGGCCGAGGGGAGTGGCGGCCGAGAGGACCAGGGACAGAGCCGGCACTATGGCCAGCCGTGCGGCTCCGGCGCGGGACACGGTCCCGTCGAACGCCATGCCCAGGATGGTGACGACGCCGATCAGGATGCCGAACGGCCACAGCCCGTGGAGCATCGGCCACACCCACGCGAGGGCCAGGAGCCAGTACCTGGGACGCCCGTCACGCGCGGTGGCCCACCAGGCGCTCGCGACGACGGCGATCAGGACGTAGCTCAGCAGCTGCGGCCGTGCGGACAGGCCGGGGGCGGCGGCCACGTAGCACGTCGCAGTAGCAAGCGCAGAGGGGAGCGGGTCGGCCCAGCGCCGGCAGGTGAGGTAGACGACGACGAGCAGCACCATCGTCAGCGCGCCGGCGAGCCAGAGGATCCCGCCGAGGCCGAACGCGTCCTCCACCTGGCTCATGCCCACCTGTGCGAGCCACTGGGTGGGGATCCAGTCGGCCGAGTCGAACGGACCGAGGTGGCCGGGGTCGTCGATGCTCCAGCCGGTGCGGAACTCCCGCCCGAAGCGCAGGTGGAAGTAGGTGTCCGCTGCCGGTCCTCCGGCGATCACCATGCGACTGGCCACCACCAGGAGCAGCAGCCCGAGGCCGGCGACGGGCAGCACCCGTCGGATGAACGTGGTGATCACTCCGCGATCTCCAGCACCCAGGACGAACCCTCGCGGCGGAAGCCGAGCCGGTCGTAGTAGGCGCCCACCATCGACGGGGGGGTGACCACCCGACGGATGCCGTGCTCGGCCAGCAGACCGCTCCGGCGCCAGACGAACTCGCCGGGGGAGAAGTCGCGGTAGCGCGGCGTGACGTAGTCGAGCAGCACCGTGCTGGTCCCACCTTCCTCGCGGAGCAGCACGACGCCCACCGTCTCGTCGCCCTTCTGGACGAGGAACGCGTCGTGGGTGTCGCCGGGGTCGTGGACGAAGTCCGGGTTGAACCGGAGGATGTCCTCCCCGTGCACGCGCAGGACGTGCCTGAGGTACTCGTCGTCGGGCCCGACCTGCAGGACCTCGAAGGCGTTCTCGTCGTGCCGCTGGCGCAGCATCGTGACGATGAACCAGAGGTTGATGGCGACCAGCACGACGTTCATCCCGACCATCGGCCAGACCTCGAGCACCCCGTTGAAGACGATCAGCACCAGGCACGCGACGGCGTTCAGGACGCGCAGCCGCAGCACGCTTGCCTGCAGCAGCGAGTAGACGAGGAGGACGCTGCCGCCCCAGCCCAGGAGGTCCAGCCAGTGGTCAGCGAACCAGGTCACGGCGGGAGCCTACTTCCCGCCGTGACCGGTCTCGGGGACGAATCACTTCACCACGTAGAGGACGATCTTCTTCGACTTCGACCCGAAGACCTGGCCGTTGCCGAGGTAGACGACCTGCAGCTTGTGCTTGCCCTTCTTGAGCTTCTTGATCTTGATGGTGATCTTGCCCTTGTGCACCGGGGCCATCGTCTTCTGGGCGACCTTCTTGCCCTTGTCGAGGACCTGGATGACGCCGGTCGGGGTCGCCAGGTCGGGGACCTTGACGGTCACGCCGAGCTTGGCGGCCTTCTTCACCTTGACCCGGCTGGACTTCAGCGCGCCGGTGACCGTGGACTTCATCCGGGCGACGGCGACGGCGGCCGTGGTGGTGGCACCTTCGTTGAAGCCGGGGTAGGACGCGAAGACGGTGACCGAGACGTCCTTGCCGGCGTCGTCGGGCGTCACCCGGTAGCTCGCGGAGGTGGCTCCGCTGATCGGGGCCCCCTGCCGCAGCCACTGGTAGCGGTACTTGTTTGCCGCCGGGCTCCAGGAACCGTTGCTCACCGTGAGCGTGCCGCCCGGGGCGGCCGAGCCGGAGATGGCCGGTCCCCCGACGTTCTGCAGGGCGCCGCCGGCCGTGACGGCGACCTCGTTGCTCACCGACTCACCGTTGGTGTACGACGGCTTGCTGGCGGTGACGCGGAGGGAGACCGTCTTGGTGTAGTCGGCCGTGGTCAGGGTGTAGGTGGTGCCGGTGGCGCCGCCGATCGCCGAGCCGTTGCGCAGCCACTGGTAGCTCGTCTGGACGTCGGGCTGGTTCCACACCGGTGGCGTGCTGGTGAGCGTCTGGCCGACCGCCGACCCACCGGGTGCCGAGATCTGCGTGGGGGTCAGCGCACGGAGCCCGGTGTCGACCGTGAAGGAGCGGGCCGCGCTGGCGCCGATCTCCTTGCCGGCGACATCGAGCGCCTTGATGGTCCACCTGTACGTGCCATCGGACAGGCTCGCCGGGTTGGTCCACGCCGTCGCCGAGGTGGTGACCGCCGCCGGGTTGGACGCGCCGGCGGACATCGGCTCGACGTCGATCGTGTACTTCGCCGCCTGCGTGCCCCCCGAGGCGTACGGCGTCCAGGTGAACGACGCGCCCATCGGCTGCAGCTGGGCCTGGTCCGTCGGGCCGACGAGGGAGACGGGCAGCGGGTCGACCCAGAACCGGCCGAGGTCGGACCAGCGGCCGAGCTCCCCCCCGACGTCGGTGCGACGCACCCTCCAGCGGTACGGCTCGGAGGACGGCGGGAGCGGAGTCGCAGGCACGAACGCGGCCTGCGCGGTCACGGTGCGGAACACCTGGTTGCCCGTCGACGGGACGCCGTCGTCGTTCTTGTAGACCTCGAGCTCCCACTTCGCGTCGAAGTCCTCAGCGGTCCACTGGAACAGGGTGCTGCCGGCGGTCTGGTGGCTGTTGAACGACGGTCGCGCGCCCGGATCGACCACGGCACGCTCGGGAGCCGACGTGGTGGATGGGTCGAGGTTGGTCGCAGGGGTGGCCTTGACCAGCTTGCGGGTCTCCGACCACGCCAGCCGGGCGTTCAGCTTGTTGTTGGCGTCGACGGCCTGCACCCGCCACCAGAGGTCACCCTCGGGGTAGGTCTTGGTGAAGGCCGTGTAGGTGGCCTGGTCGACGATGACGTCGTCGATCGCGTTGCTGTCGGTGATGGTCGCGGACTGCGCGACCTGCAGGCGGTAGCTCCGCGCCGTCTGGTACGGCGGACGGGTGCCGCCGTAGGCAGGCGCCGTGGCCTGGTTGGTGAGGTGGTAGTCGGTCCACCGGAAGGTGACCTCGTCACCGATCGTGGTGCCCGCGGCCGGCGCCTCCAGCGCCACGCGCGGGGAGACCTTCCGGAAGGCGCTCGCGCCCGAGTCGGTCTGGCCGGAGGGGTCCGGGCCGCAGTTCCGGGTCGGCATGACGTGCGCGCAGGCGCGGACGTACCAGTAGTAGGCGGGCCCCGACTCGTTGTCCGGCAGCATGTTCGGCCGGTGGGTGTCCGAGGGGGTCCACCGGGAGTTGGTGGTCTCGACCCCGTCGAAGACGAGCTGGGTGAAGTCGGGGTCCTCGGCGACGTAGACCTGGTAGCCGCCGGCGCCGGGGACGGACGCCCAGTCCATGACGGGCGTGGCCGACATGCCGGCGCAGACGGTCTGCTCGTCGGTGACGCCGTTGGTCACCACGAGGCGCTTGCGGCAGGCGTTGCCCGCGTCGAGCGCGGCGCCGTCGAGCGCCGTCTGGTAACCGGTCACCAGCGCCGGCTCCTCGATGGTGAACGTCGACGCCGGGCCCATGCCCAGACTGGCGTTGTTCGTGGCGTCGAAGGCCTCCACCCGCCACGTGAAGGGCTCACCGGGGCGACTCAGGAAGTAGAGCCCCAGGTCGCTGACTGCCGGGTAGTACAGCTTGTCCCTGAGGATGGGCGTCGTGTCCTCCTGGAGCATCACCCCTCCGGAGAACACCCGGAGCTTGTAGTACACGGGGCGCTCCTCCGTGGACGCCATGGGCTGCCACGACAGGGACGGGAAGCGTGAGGGGACCTGGCCGGGGGCCAGGGGGTTGGGGGTGAGCGGTGCCGCTCCCGCTGCGATGGGCAGCTCGCGGACGTAGACGGCTCCCTGGTAGTAGGAGATGGTCGGACGGCCGGTGGCGTCGAGGCCGGTCACCCACCAGTCGTAGCGGTCGGGGTTGCGACCCGGGTCCGCCTCGTCGGTGTCGGTGTCGAGGAAGTCGCCGGTGGGCGTCCACGACAGCGCCGAGGTGGTCTTGGTGTAGGTCCGCCCGGGTCCGTCGAGGGTGATCTCGTACTGGTTGACGTCGGGGCTCGGGTTCCAGCGGAAGGTCGGCACCGTCTCGGTGCTTCCGTTCGCGGGGGCGATCGGCGTGATGGCGCCGCTGTCATAGACGAAGCGACCGGTCTCGGAGAACACGCCGTTGACGGCCGGGTTGCGCGGTCCGTCGAGCGCCCGCACCTTCCAGTAGAAGACGGTTCCCTCCGGCGGGGTGCACCGGTCCTGGAAGAAGTCTGGCGTGTAGGTCGTCGAGGACGTGTAGCACTTCTTGGTCGTGGGGTCGCCCTCGGTGAAGTTGACGTTCTGGCTCACCACGAGCTCGTAGCGCGAGGCGTGTCGCACCGGCGTCCACTGGTAGTAGATGTCGTCGTTGACTCGCGGGCTGGTCGCGACCGGCGGGTAGACGAGCGACGGCTTGAACGGCCAGCGTCGGTCGAAGACGTTGGGCGTCGCCGGCCAGGGGGTCGGCTCGCCCGCGGCGTTGTAGGCGCGGACCTTCCAGTAGTACGAGTTGTTGTCGTAGGTCGTGGTGGGGGAGTAGCGGGTCGAGTAGACCTTCCGCTTCTCGATCTGGGTGTTGAAGTCGGGGTCCAGCGCGACCCAGATCTCGTACTCCTTGGCACCCTTCACCGGGTCCCAGTCGAAGACGACGTCCTGCACCTCGACGCGCGGCCGCACCCCGGTGGTGGGCGAGGGGGCGCAGACGAGCTTGGCGCCGCAGCTCGCCGACGTCACCGGCGGCAGCTGGGCGACGTCGTACTCCGTGTAGGGCGTCCAGTCGCTCTGCAGGTTGTTGTCGAAGTTCGCGCGGACCCGGACGAAGTAGTCCTCGGTGCCGGACTTCTCGCCGACGCCCTGGGGGTCGGGCCAGACGTAGGAGGTCGTCTTGAGGGTCTTCTTGACCACGCCGTTGATGCCGTCGCCCTCGGCGTCCATCTCGACGTCGTACGACGTCGCGCCCGCCACCGGCTGCCAGGAGATCACCGGCGGGGAGACGGGCGGCAGGACGCGCTGGCCGGGCGAGACGCGGACGTTGGCGGGGACCGTCAGCGGGGCGATCTGCACGGACGCGTCCGACCAGGGGCTGGCGCCGCTGGCGTCCACGGCCTGCACCCGCCAGTAGAGGCTGCCCGATCGCAGCACACGCGTCGGCGTGTAGGACGTGGCCGTCGTCTGCTGGTCGAACACCGTGGGCGAGAAGGAGGAGTTCTCCGAGCCCTGCACGCGGTACTTGGTCGCGCCCGCCTGGGCGTCCCAGGTCAGGGTCGGGATCGGTGCCCCGCTGGCCGACAGGCCGGACGGCGTGGCGGGTGCCGCCTGCGCCGTCGTCGTGGGCACGATCGTCAGTCCCAGGCACAGTGCCGCGACCGCGGCTGCGCGTGTGAATGACCCGAAGAACCTGCGTGGCATGCCTGAAATCCCCTCGTGGGCACGTGATGACCTCGCCACGCTAGGTGTCGGCGTGAGGGAGTGACCGGCAAACCGGCGCGCCCTAGTCACAAATGACTAGTCGATGTGACCGATCGGGTGGGGCCGCCGGGTGCTGGGTCCCGGCGAGCCGGCGGCGATACGGTGGCGTCATGATCACCGCCATCGTGTTCGTCAAGGCCGACGTCGCTCGCATCCCCGAGGTCGCCGAGGCGATCGCGGCCCTCGACGGCGTTAGCGAGGTCTACTCGGTGACGGGCCAGATCGACCTGATCGCCCTGGTGCGGGTCCGCGAGCACGACGACGTCGCGTCGGTGGTGGCCGACCGGCTCAACAAGGTCGAGGGCGTGACCGAGACCGAGACGCACATCGCCTTCCGGACCTACTCACGGCACGACCTCGAGTCGGCGTTCAGCATCGGCCTGGACTGAGCGGACCGGCACCCGGGAGTGCGGCTCACCGCACGGGACGGTGGACCGGAGACGGCAGTCGCTGCTCGTCGAACGGCGTCAGCGACAGGCGGGACTGGTTGACCGCGTCGTAGACCGCGAGGTGGCGGGCTGCGCCGGCGACGGGGCACACCCAGTCGCCCTCGACGTCGACGAGCCGGATCCCCGGTGACTCCAGCCAGCGCAGGATCCGCTCCGTCTCCTCGGCGGTGGCGGCGGGCACCGGGCCGGGGGCATCCTGGACGGTCTCGGCGCTCGCGCGCAGCTCGCGGACGAACTGGTGGGCGTCGCTCCCGCGGGGGATGACACCGGCCGCGGCGAGCCGGCCTCGGCGTACGACGTGGACGGCCCAGCGCCCGTCGTCCTCCCGACGCGCGGCGACCACCTCGGCGCACCGGGTGAGCGCGGAGAGCCGCTGGGTGCGGGCCGCGGCCCGCACGAACGTCGACAGCCGGTCGCGGTGGACGCCCGCCTCCTCGAACCGCTCGAGCTCGGCGAGCGCCTGCATCCGCTGGTTGATCGCCTCGACCACCTGGTCCGGCCGGCGCAGGAGCGTGTCGCGCAGCTGGCGCACCACGGCGGCGTAGGCGGTGGCGTCGACCGTGCCGTCGCAGGGCGACAGGCAGCGGCCCATCTCGGCGAGGACGCAGGCGGACCCCGTCGGCACGACCGGGAGCCGTCCGCTGCACTGGCGGACCGGGAAGGTCTCGTGGAGCGCGGCCAGGCACTTCTCCGCCGTCTTCCTCGAGGAGAAGGGGCCGAGGTAGTCGGCGTCGTCGTCGAGGACCCGGCGCACCAGCGACAGCCGGGGCCACGCCTCGCGCGTGAGCTTGACGAAGTGCACCTTCTCGGGGAACCGCGAGCGACGGTTGTAGCGCGGCTTGTGCTCGGCGATCAGGCGCAGCTCGCGCACCTCCGCCTCGAGCGGGGTGGCGCACTCGATGCCCGTCACGGAGGTGGCCAGGCCGACCATCTCGCCCATCCGGCTGCGGGTCTCGGAGGCGGTGAAGTAGGTGCGGACGCGGGTGCGCAGGTCGCGGGAGGTCCCGACGTAGAGGACGCGGGAGCGCTCGTCGCGGAAGAGGTAGACACCCGGGGCGTGGGGCAGGCCCTCGGCCAGGTGCCGCTTGCGGCGCTGCGCGGTCGAGACGCGCGAGGAGAACGTCTGGAGCTCCTCGAGGGTGTGCACGCCCAGCCCGCCGAGGCGCTCCATGAGGCCGTGGAGCACGTCGACGGTGGCGCGAGCGTCGGACAGGGCGCGGTGGTTGGGTGTCGTGCCGGAGTTGAACACCTTGGCCAGCGAGGAGAGCTTGCAGTTGGGCGCGTCGTCGCGGGTGATCACGCGGCGGGCCAGCTTGGCGGTGTCGAGCACCTCGAACCGCGGCCACGGGCGGCCCTGCTGGGCGGCGAAGTGCTGGAGGAAGCCGACGTCGAAGGGGGCGTTGTGGGCCACGAGGACGCAACCCTCTGCGAACTCGAGGAAGGCGGGCAGGGCCGACTCGATGGGGGGCGCGTCGTGCACCATGGAGTTGGTGATGCCGGTCAGGACGGCGATGAAGGCGGGGATCTCGGTGTGGGGGTTGACCAGGGTCTGGAACTCGCCGAGCACCTCACCGCCGCGCACCTTGACGGCACCGATCTCGGTGATCATCGAGCCGCCGGCCGCGGACCCTCCGGTCGTCTCGAGGTCGACGACGCAGAAGGTCAGGTCGCGCAGCGGCCGCCCCAGCTCGTCGAAGGTGCGCTGCGCCTCCCAGCGGGAGGTCGCAGACCGCATCGTGGTCGTGCCCATGCCCCGACCGTAGGCACGACGTCCGACAATCCGGCGTGGGACGCGCCCGGGTACTGGCACACTGAGCCCCGTTTGGCGAGAGCACGACGAAGGGTGGAGCCTGTGATCTCGGTCGTCATCCCTGCCCTGGACGAGGCGGAGAACCTGGCCGTGCTGGTCCCGAGGGTGGCGAGCACGCTGACCGACCTCACCGGCGACTGGCGCGTCCTGGTGGTCGACGACGGCTCGACCGACGACACCGCGCAGGTCGTGGCGAAGCTCGGGGCCGAGGACGCACGCGTCGCGCTGCTGCAGCACCGTCGCAACCTCGGCAAGGCCGCCGCGCTCGACCACGGCTTCACGCAGGTCCTCGATGAAGGCGCCGACGTCGTGGTGATGATGGACGCCGACGGCCAGGACGACCCGGCCGAGCTGCCGCGGCTCATCGACGCACTCGACGAGGCCGACCTCGTCACGGGCGCCCGGCTCAAGCGCCAGGACCGCTTCGTCAAGCGCAACACCTCCAAGCTCTACAACTGGACGACCGGCCGCTTGTCCGGGGCCCCAGGCCGCGACTTCAACTCGGGCTACAAGGTGATGCGCGCCGACGTCGCGCGCGACGTCACCCCGATGCTCTACGGCGAGATGCACCGCTACCTCACGGTCATCGCCCACCAGGCCGGCTACCGGGTCGCCGAGGTGCCGGTCGAGCACCATGCGCGGATGAGCGGGAGCAGCAAGTACGGCCCGGCCCGGTTCTGGCGCGGCTTCTCCGACCTGCTCACCGTCCGCTTCCTCATGTCCTACGAGAACCGGCCCTCGCACCTGTTCGGCGGCATCGGCGCGGTGTGCTTCCTTCTCGGGGTCGGGGTCCTGCTCTACCTCACCGGCGTCAAGCTGGCGGGTGCGCCGATCGGCGGCCGCCCGCTGCTGCTGGCCGGCGTGCTGCTCACCGTCGTCGGGCTCCAGCTCACCCTCTTCGGGCTGCTCGCCGAGCTCGTCGTGCACGCCCGCAACAGGTCGAACCGGGCCGGCGCATGAGCTCGTGGGGCGAGCCGCCCCGGTGGTTCGTCTGGCTGTGCGCCGCCGCTGTCGTGGTCGCGACCGCGGTGACGGTGGCCGGCACGTTCCGGATCGGTGTCACGGTCGATGAGACGTTCCACGTCGTCCGGCTCCGGAACTACCTGGACCAGGGCTGGTACCTCCTCGACGACGACCTCCGCCCCTCCGGACCGGGCGCCTGGGTGAGCGACTCCTACGTCTACGCGCCCGTCGCGGCCCTCTTCCTGCACGTCATCAACGTCGTCGTCGGCAACGAGGCGTGGTCCGAGGTGTCGGCGTCCCCCGACGCCTACGTCGTGCGCCACCTCGGTGTCGCCCTCCTGGCGCTCTGCACCCTCGGCGCGACGGCCGTGATGACCCGGCTGGTCTCGGCGTCGTGGCGCTGGGCGGTCGTGGCCTGCGCGGTCCTGGCGGCGCTGCCGATGTGGAGCGGCCACGCGATGTTCAACGTGAAGGACGTCCCGGTCGCGGCCGGCTACACCTTCGTGACCCTCGCGTGCATGCTGCTCGTCGCCGTCGGGCGCGACGCGCGACGGCACCGTGCAGGGGTGGTCGTCCTCCTGGTCGTCGGGATGGTGCTCGCGCTCGGCACCCGTCCCGCGATGTGGCCGGGCCTGGCGGCGGCGATCGGTCTGGTCGTGCTCGGGTCGACGCTGTCGCCGGGCGCGCGCCGCCGGTGGTGGCGGGTCGGCGACCTGGTCGTCGGCCTCCTGGCCGCGATCGCCCTGCTGGCCGCGATCTACCCGTCCGTCTTCATGCACCCCCTGGCCTGGACGCTCGGCGCCGCGTCGGAGTCCGCCGGCTACCAGGGCCATCGGTTCCGGGGCTACATCCCGACCACCGTGCTCCTCACGGTCCCGGTCGTCCTGCTCCTCGTCGCAGTGGTCGGGACGGCGGCCCGGGTGTGGCGACGGCTGGCGCGATGCCGACAGGAGCCGTGGACCTCCCAGGACCTCGTCATGGCCCTGGTCGCGGCGCAGGCGCTGCTGATCCCGCTCGTGCTGTTCATCCGCGTGCCCTCGCTCAACGGTGGCCTGCGGCACCTGCTGTTCGCCGCGCCGGCCGTGGCCGTCCTCGTCGCTGCGGCGATCGCGCAGGTCCGCGCCGACTGCCCCGGTCGCCGGTCGCGGAGCGCGGCAGCGGTCCTCGCGGCCATCGGTGTGGCCGTACCGGTCGGTGCCCAGGTCCAGCTGTTCCCGCTCGGCTACTCCTACGCCAACCCACTGTCGGACCTCGTCGGCGTCGGCATGCCGGCCGACTTCTGGCAGGCCAGCTTCCGCGAGTACGCCGACGACGTCCCCAGCGGCGCGTTCGTGGTGTGCGGCGCGAAGCTCGACGAGGACGCCAGGCCGTGGCGGCAGATGCCCAACGGCGGCCAGTCCTGGCTCGACGTCGGCCGGGACTGCGGCACGTCGGGTGCCCTCAGCGTCCTCCAGCCCTTCCTCCCGGCGGACCGCGACCCTGCCAGTCCCGACGTCGCCCCGGAGTTCGTGGCCCTGGTCGTGTACGACGACCCGTCGCCCGAGGGTTGCGAGGAGATCGGGCGGGTCACCCGCCGCCGGTTCGTGACCGAGGTGGTGGCCAGCCGCGCGCTGCTCTGCCCGCTCGTGGTGCCCGACTACGAGGGGCCGTTCACCGTCGACGGCGAGGGGCGCGGAGCGACGTACCTCCTCGG
>CAZDAO010000022.1:17086-18753 GCA_964503015.1 uncultured Nocardioides sp.
ATCTACGACGTGCGCGAGCTGGTCGCCCTCGACACCCCGTGGTGGACCTTCGAGGCGGCGGACGTCGTGGCCGCCCACCTGGCCGAGCGCCCCGAGGGACGGGTCTTCGAGTGGGGGTCGGGCGCCTCGACCGCGTGGCTGTCACGTCGGGCGGGGGAGGTGGTCGCGGTGGAGCACGACGCCGAGTGGGCCGAACAGGTGCGGCCGCTCGCCGGACCGGGCGTCCGGGTCCTCACCGTGCCGCCGGTGCCGTCGTCGGACCCCGCGGTCCCGTCGCACAAGCCCGGCTTCGAGGGCCTCGACTTCAGCGCCTACGTCGCCGCAGTGGACGACCAGGACGGTGTCTTCGACCTGGTGGTGATCGACGGCCGGGCGCGCGAGGCATGCCTCGGCCGTGCCGTCCCGCACCTCGCCGAGGACGGCCTCATCGTCTTCGACAACGTGGACCGCCGGCGCTACCGCGACGCGATCGCGGCGCAGCCCGGGATCGAGGTGAGGTGGACGCGGGGGCTGACCCCGTCGCTGCCGTACCCGACGAGGACCGCGCTCATCCGACGCTCGCGGCCGTCGTGACCACCGCGGTGGGCATGGTGGACGGCACGACGTGACCGGCCCGGTCTGGAACCTGCTGCGCGTGGCCTTCCTGGTCGCGGTGGTCGTCGGCGCGTGGTGGTCGTGGCGGGACTCCGGCGACGCGCTCCGCGACGCGCTGGGACAGGTCGCGCCCGGGCAGGTCGTCCTCGCCGGGGGACTCGTCCTGGCGGGGCTCGTGCTGACCGGTGCCGTCTGGCGGCTCGCCCTCGGTGCCTTCGGCATCCGTGGTCCGGTGCGCGAGGTCGTGCCGCCGTTCTTCGTGGCGCAGCTCGGCAAGTACATCCCCGGCTCGGTGTGGTCCTTCGCCGCCCAGGGCGCGCTGGGCGCGCGCCGCGGCCTGCCGCCGCGGGTCCCCGCCGCGGCGGCGGTGCTCTTCCTCGGCGCCCACGTCGCCAGCGGACTGGTGCTGACGGGCCTCCTCGGCTGGTGGGCAGAACTTCCGGCGTGGGTGGTGCCGGCCGCGCTCGCGGTCGGCATCGTCGGCCTGGTCCCCGCCGTCCACCGTGCCGTGGGTCGCAGGGTGGCGGGGACGGAGTGCAGCTGGACGCTGCGCCACAGCCTGGTCGGCGCCGCGCTGATGGTCCCGGTGTGGGTCTGCTACGCCCTCGCGCTGGCCGTCCTCGCACCCGACGTGGACGCCCGGCTGGTGCTCACCCTCGGCTGCGCCTTCGCGGTCGCCCACGCGGCGGGCGTCGCCGTACCCGTCGCCCCGGCGGGGCTGGGCGCGCGCGACGGGGTGCTGGTGGTGCTGCTCGCGCCTGCGCTCGGCACCGGGCCGGCCGGCATGGTCGCCCTGGTCGCGCGCCTGCTGCACGCCGTGGCGGACTTCGTCGTCGCGGCGGCCGCGTGGCTGGTCGTGCGCGCGTCCGCCGCCCGGCAGCCGTCGGGTCGGGGGACCGGCGGCCACTAGGCTGACGCCGCACCGCGACCCGCCCGTCCCACCCACCCCGCAGGAGTGAAATCGTGACCGACCAGAACGCCGGCCCCCGTGTCCCCGCCGAGGGTGAGAGGTGGCGCTGCGCGGGGTGCGGCAACCTGACCCGGTTCGACGTGACCCGCACCCGGCGCACGAC
>CAZDAO010000023.1:0-18479 GCA_964503015.1 uncultured Nocardioides sp.
TCCCATCCCGCTGTACCTACGTAGGAATACGATGCTCCCAAGGACTAGGAGGATTGATGTGAGTGCCTTGCGCGTCATCGCCATCGGCAACCAGAAGGGCGGGGTAGGCAAGACCAGCACCACCCTGGGCCTGGCATCGGCGGCCCGCGCCGCCGGCGCACGAGTGCTCGTCATGGACCTCGACCCCCAGGCCAACGCCACCGACGTCCTGCTCGGCGGGCCACCGGAGGACACCAACCCCGGCAGCTACGGCGTCCTGGCCGACCCCAAGCGCGGCGGGGCCGCGCCCCTGGTCGACGTGATCCAGCCCGCCGGCCCGGACTGGTCCGGGGTCGACCTGATCGCCGCCAGCGAGGCCCTGGCCGACGTCGACGTGGACACCGGCGCCACCCAGCCGCTGCGGCTGCAGAAGGCTCTCAGCGCTGCGCGGGCCGACCTGGCCCAGCGCTACGACGTGATGCTGCTCGACTGCCCGCCCAGCCTGGGCCGCATCCTCATCGCCGCCCTGGTCGCCGCCGATGACGTGCTGATCGTCACCGAGCCCGGCAGCCACGCGCTGCGCGGCGTGGGGCGCCTCGAGGAAACGATGACCGAGGTCCGCGACGGGTTCGACCAGCCCAACCCCGCACTGCTCGGCGTGCTCGTGAACCGCGTCAAGCGCGCCACCGAGCACGCCTACCGCGACGCCGAGCTGCGCGAGGCGTACGGCGACCTGGTGTTCGCCGGGGGCATCCCCGAGCGGGTCGCCGTCGCTGACGCGGCCAGCCAGGCCCGACCCATCCACGACCTACCCGGCGATGGCGCCCAGGCCGTCGCCTACGTCCTGACCCAGCTGTGGACCCAGCTGGTCGACCGCATCCAGAACCCCGCGGCCACCGCCGCGTCGAGCACCGGAGGAACGCAGCCGTGAGCACCCCGCCGCGCCGCCCGAGCCTGAGCCGTCCGCACACCGTGCGCGCCGTGGCCGAGGCGGCCCGCGCCAGCGAGGCGCCCGCCGATGTCGTCGACAGCCCACCGGCACCGCGCGCCGAGGATCGCGCGCCCCGCCGGCTCAGCGACGGCCGAGTGTCGTACGCGGGCAAGGCCGGCACCGTCTACTTCCCCACCGAGGACGACCGCCAGCGCGTCAAGAACGCCTTCCGCGCACGCGGCGGCATCGAGGGCTACACCTCCGAGTCCGAGTGGTGGGCCGACGTCATCCTGGCCGCCGCCGAGCAGTGGGAGACCGACTACAACGGCGGCCGCCCATTCGAGGTCCCCGCCCGGCCCCGCCGCCGCGGCTGACCCAGGCACCGAGCCAATGGACCGAGGACCCCACCCGGACTACGCACGGTGGGTGGTGGCGGTGGGCGAGCCGCGCAAGTCGCGCATGCTCCCCGAGCCGGTGCCGGCGATCGTCACCACCCAGCTCTACGACGGCAGCACCGCCACGCTCACGCTCCCGGTCATCGCCACCGCCGCCGAGCACGTGTGCGTCGAGCAGGCCCAGGACGACCGGCCGCCGTGGCGCGCCTGGATATCCAAGGCCCACGCCCGACCCCTGTAGCGGACGGCGCCGCACACACCAGCGGCGCCGACTGACCCGACCAGGCGCCTCGCTGCGCTCACCGCGACACGGACGCCGGCCGCTGCGCGACCGCCGACAGCTCTTGCACCACCCCGGCCCCCTCCTGCGCTTCCATCATGGCCGGCCGCGACCGAGGGCAAGTCGAACTCGCTGCGCTCGGCCGCTGCGGTCCGAACCATCTTGGCCGGGCTCGCTGCGCTCGTGCCCCCGCCCAAGATCGCTCTCCCTCCGCGGCTACCTCGACTCGCAGCTGCGCTGCGCCCTGCGGGTGCCATCGCCCGCTCACACCGGCCCAGATTCCCGCGCCAGGAGGGGCCGAAAAACGGTCGGCACCAGCCACCAGCCACCTCCGGGCAGATGGGCTGCTAGCCATGACCCACGTACGCGCCACCACCCCCCGCGACCTGCTCGCCTACATCGCCCACCGCATGGGCTTCCACCCCACCGAGTCCGTCGTCATGACCGTCATCCAGGGCAAGACCGCCGGACTCATCGCCCGCATCGACCTGGCCCACGTCCAGGACATGGCCCCCGCGCTGGTCCTGCACGCCACCGGGAACGCCGCCGACGGCGTGGTCCTCGTGACCTACAGCGACAACCCCGACGCCGCCCACCACGGCGCAGCGGTCCTGATCGACGCCCTGGCCGCCGCGCAGATCCCCACCAGTACCACCCTGTGGGTCGACGGCAACAAGTACCGCCAGATCACCCCGCACCAGCCCCAGGCGTGCCCCGCACACGGCGAGCCGCTGAACCTCGACACCACCACCGTGGCCGCGACCCTGGTCCACCACGGCAGCCCCGGCATCCAGGCCACCCGCGAGGACCTGCAGATCACACCCGGCGACCCCACGGAGCGCACAGCGGCACACCGCGCCCAGCAGGCCACCGCGCACCCCCGCACCGCGGCCACCCGCACCGCCGCCCTAGCCGACTGGACCAACGCGCTGCCCGGTGACCTCACCCCGGAGCAGGCCGGGCGACTGGCCGCCGCCCTGGCCGACGTCCTGACCCGCGACGTCATCCTGGCCACGATCATCACCGGCACCGACGACCTGGCCCACGCCGTAGCGGCCGACCCCGAAGGCAAGTCCGACGAACTCGGCGCAGTGATCGCGGCGCTGATGGACCCCACCCACGGTGCCGAACCCGACCGCGACGCCCTGGTCCCGGTCCGCGCAGCCCTGGCCCGCATCGCCGCCCTCACCGACAGCCCCGCCGCGCTGACCATGCTCGGGCTGCTCGCCTGGTGGGAGGGCGACGGTCCCCGCGCGAACGTCCTGACCACCCAGGCACTCGAGGCGGCACCCACCTACTCCCTGGCCCGCCTGGTCGACCAGGTGCTCGCCGGCGGGATTCCACCCGGGTGGCTGCGCCAGCGCTAGGCCGCAGCGCGGCCGGACCCCTCACCGGTCCGGCCGCGCCCGCCGGCGGGATCCCACCCGGGTGGCTGCGCCAGCCCTAGCCCGCAGCGCGGCCGGACCCCACCCCGCCCCGGCCGCGCCCGCCGGCGAGGCCCATGGGAGGGCGCGCAGCTGGTGACCGGGCATCGAGCCCGGCCACCAGCTCGGCCAGGCCACGACCTGGCCCCAACGGCGGCGCCCTACCGGGCGCCCCTGACCCGTTGCCGCGTCCCGCGGCGACCCGACGGAGCGGCCTACGGCCGCGCTGCTCCCACTGACCCCCGTCGTCCCCTCCCGGCGATCGAGTCTGGCCGGCCGCGGCCCTCGGCAAGTCGAGCTCGCTGCGCTCGACCCCACCGGTCCGAACCATCTAGGCCGGCTCGCTGGCGCTCGTCCTCCCGGCCAAGATCGTTCTCCCGTCGGAGCTGCCTCGACTCGCAGCTGCGCTGCGCCCCTACGGGATGCCTCCGGCCCGCTCCACCGGCCTGTCTCTCTCATTGCCGGGAGGGACCGAAAAACGGTCTGGCCAGCACCCACCCAGCACACGTAGGAATCATGGCAACTGGAGGAATCATGGCGCAGCGGGCGAGCAAACAGGACAAGATCAACGACCTGCACGAGCAGATCACCGACGGCGTAGCGGCCCTGGTCACCTCCCAGGCGTGGCGCGACATGCTCACCATCGCCGCCCGCTTCCACACCTACAGCCTCGGCAACCTGCTGCTGATCCTGGCCCAGCGCCCCGACGCCACCCGCGTCGCAGGCTTCCGCACCTGGCAGACCCTCGGCCGACAGGTCCGCAAGGGAGAGCGCGGCATCGCCATCCTGGCCCCCTGCACCTACCGCACCACCGACGACGACGACGAGGCCCCCGCGCAGGACACCGCAACGCCCACCGCCCGGCGCGTGCGCGGCTTCCGACCCGCGTACGTGTTCGACGTCGCCCAGACCGACGGTGAGCCCCTGCCCGACGTCGGCCCCGCCCTGCTCACCGGCCAGGCCCCGGCCGGACTGTGGGACGCCCTAGCCGCTCAGATCACCGCCCACGGCTACACCATCGAGCGCGGCCCGTGCGGGGGAGCCAACGGCTACACCGACCCCAAGACCCACACCGTGCGCGTCCGCGAGGACGTCGACGACGCCCAGGCCGTCAAGACCCTGGCCCACGAGCTCGGGCACATCGAGTGCGGCCACGTCGAGGACATGGCCACCTACCTGATCTGCCGGGATCGCTGCGAGGTCGAAGCCGAGTCCGTCGCCTACATCGTCACCGCCGCGCACGACATGGACGCCAGCGGCTACACGTTCCCCTACGTCGCCACGTGGGCCGGGGGAGACGTCGACCAGATCAAGGCCACCGCCCAGGCCGTCACCACCACCGCCCGCACGATCCTGGCCCGCCTCACCGACGACGAGCAGCCCGCCGAGGACGCCGCCTAACCCGCGTCGGGGCCGCCCACCCGGGCGGCCCCTCACCGGCGGGCGTGGTCTACGGCCCATCGAGGACCGCAGACCACGACACAGCCACCTCCGGCCGTGGTCGAGCAAGCGGTGCCCGGTGCCTTCCGATCCACCAACCCCCACACCACGCAGGGCAGGGCCGGCCAGCAGAAGGGTGGCGCGCCGACCACCGCCCACCCAGCATGCGCCGAACCGCCGAGCCGCCGCCAAGACCATCCACAGGCCCGCGTCGACGTCCAGAAACTGTCACCCCAGCCTGCGACGATCAACGCAGCCCACCGAGGAAGGAATCACCGTGACCACCACCGACGACGCGCTACGCGCCTGGGCGCAAGGCAGCTACCCGCTCGAGGCCGGCGTCGAGCTGCTGATCCGACACGGCAAAGCCGTCCACGACGCCGCACCCTGGATCAAGACCACCACCAGCCCCGGCGGACGGGTCACCGCGGCGGTCGACGTCGACGCCCTGCTGCAGCACGCCGGCGCCTGGTCCGGGGGAGAGCAGCGCATCGTCCGCATCGCCGCATCCCTACTCGGCGGCCCGCCCGTCGACCTCGCCGAGGACGTCACCGGGCTCGACCGCACCCACATGGCCCTGGTCCTCGCCGCCCTGGCCCACGCCAACGGCTCCCACGAGCACTCCGGCATCACCTACGACCAGGCCGGCCATCCCGCCGGGTTCGAGCGGCTGAGCACGCTGTACCCCTGGCCAGAGGGCAGGTCGTGAGATAGGTGCATTGCCGGCGCAACTCTCCGATGCGCCTGGCACCCGGCGGCTAGGTGACGCATGACACGCGTGGGCCCGGACGCTTGACCCCTCGTGCCGCTCCCACCTACAGTCGCTGCGTCGACGTAATTGGGTCGACACGGGTCAACGTCAGCAACGGAGGAGCGCCGTGGAGCGAAGGAGGCGGCCGCACGGTGAGTTGCGCGAGGCCATGCGCGAGTACCTCGCGGCGCGCGGTGAACCGGCGACGATCGCAGAGATCAAGGAGGGTGTGCGCTCCAGGGTGGGCGAAGCACCCGAATCCTCCTATCGAAGCGCCCTCCAGAACCAGCGGTACTTCGAACGCGTGAGCCGGGGCGTCTTCAAGCTCCGCGCTGAGAACTAAGATGATCAAGTCAGAGAACGAGCTTGTCCGGTTCGCTCTTGCGCTGAGCGCCGCGGACACCGGTGGACTCCTGAGCACACGGGAACAAGCGGCGATCGCAGCGGCCGGGGCACTGCCGGCGCCTTCGCGTGCCACGGTGCGAGCCGTGCGCTCGCTGATCCGCGGCGGCGAGGATCCGCTGGGAGCGGCCTTCCTCAGCCTGCGTGATGCTAGAACCCGGCGCGACGACGGGGCCGTCTATACGCCTGCCCAGTTGGTCACTCCGATGGTCGAGTGGACTCTGGCTCAGGAGCCGGACCGGGTGGTCGACGCCGGCGTGGGATCAGGCCGGTTTCTTGCCGAGGTGTTGCGCCGCTCGCCCGGAGTGACGGCCATCGCCGTCGATGTGGATCCCGTCGCGACGCTCATGGCCAGGGCGACTGTCGCGGCTCTCGGGTCTACCAAGGTGCAGGTCAAGCAGGCGGACTACACCCGCCTGCGACTTCCGGTCATCGATGGCGTGACAGCGTTCATCGGCAACCCCCCTTACGTGCGCCACCACCAGCTGTCTCCTCGGATGAAGGAGTGGGCTCAGGCCGCTGCGGCCCGCCTTGGTCACAGGATCAGCGGGTTGGCGGGGCTGCATGCGTACTTCTTCCTCGCGACCGCGGCGTTGGGCCGGCCAGGTGACGTGGGTTGCTTCGTCACCTCGTCCGAGTGGCTGGACGTGAACTACGGCGCCATCATGCGGGCGCTCGTGCTTGACGACCTCGGCGGGCAGTCCCTGCATGTTGTGGAGCCGAAGGCTCTCCCCTTTGAGGGAACACAGACGACGGCCGTCATCACCACTTTCCGGGTTGGCCAGCGGCCGGCGAACATCCGGCTGCAGCCGGTGGAGACGCTCGATCAATTGGGTGATCTCGCGTCCGGTGGACACCCGGTAGCGCGAGCTCGCCTCGCTGAGGCGCCCAGGTGGTCAGGGCTTCTGCGGACGGCCGAGGACGTTCCTGACGGCTTCATTGAGCTCGGTGAACTCTGTCGCGTCCACCGAGGGGCAGTGACCGGGGCCAACGCGACCTGGGTTCTGCGTCACGCGAGCGACCTGCCGCCCGCCGTCCTGTACCGCTGCGTCACCAAGGCTCGGGAGCTGTTCGCCGCCGGAAGCGTGCTGCACAAGCCTGATCAGCTTCGGCTAGTCGTCGACCTACCGCAGGATCTCGACGCGCTGGACGCCGCGGAGCGCAAGCTCGTTGACCGCTTCCTGCGAGCGGCCAAGCGCGCCGGCGTCGACAAGGGGTACATCGCTGCTCATCGCCGTGCCTGGTGGTCGATCGGCCTCAAGCCCCCGGCCCCCATCCTCGCCACCTACATGGCCCGCCGGCCCCCTGCGTTCGTGGTCAACAAGGCGGAGGCACGCCACATCAACATCGCCCACGGCCTCTACCCCCGCGAGCCGCTGGACGCACACACCCTTGCCCGTCTCGCTGAGGCTTTGCGCAACCGGGCCCAGCTCAGCGACGGCCGTGTCTACGCCGGCGGCCTGACCAAGTTTGAGCCCAAGGAGATGGAGCGGTTGCTGATCCCGGACCTCGATAGGCTCCGCGGCCATGAGCCTCTCACCGCCGCGGTGGACGCGTGAGCAGATCCAGGCCGGCGTTGCTCGCGGGATCGAAGAGTTCCGCAACGGGCGGCTGAGCGAAGCCCGCGAGGACTACGCGAGCCACTTCCATGAGGCTCGTAGCGCGATCGAAGATCTCCTGGAACTGACCACCGACCTCACCAACACGACGGCCGTAGGAGCGACAGTCGTCACCTCCTACCTGGAGGCCTTCCGCTACGTTGCCGCCCCACCGGTCTCCGAGGACGACCTGGCCTCGCTCAGCGGGATCGAGAAGCGGTTCTTCATCGCCGCCAACGGGTGGCCGCACGTCGTAGACACGATCATGGCCCTGGTCGACCTCCAGCGATTCCCCTGGCTCGCCGTAGAGGGAGGTAGGACCCCGACAGAGACCGAACGAACCGCGGCCACCGTCGCCACCGCTGCCCAGATCGCAGCGTCGCGCATGGCCACAGCCCGCCGCAACGAGTCCAAGGCACTGCAGGAGGCACTGGTCTCGCAGGCCCTGGCCCGCGCCGGCTTCACCGAGGTCCCCGCCCGCACCATCACGACGCTACGGACGGCACCAGGCCCCGGTGAGTTCTGCGGCGAGAGCATGCTCGGTTCACGCAAGGCCGACATCGTCGTGAGCCTGTGGGACGACCGAGTCCTGGCGATCGAGTGCAAGGTCAGCAACTCCAAGGTCAACTCCGTCAAGCGAGTCAACAACGACGCCGCCGTGAAGGCAAAGTTGTGGACCCAGGAGTTCGGCACACAGCTCATCGTCCCCGCCGCGGTCATCGCGGGGGTCTATCACCCCCCAAACCTGCTGTCCGCGCAGAAGGACGGCCTGACGATCTGGTGGTCACACGACCTCGACCAGATGATCGACTGGATCCGGCGTACGCGTGTCGGACGACGGTGATGCTGCCGACCCGGCGTCAAGTGCAAGTGCCGGTCGCTGCCTTGAGCAGGACTCGGAAGTACACGGCCCTAACCCGCTCCAGAGGCACCTCGACGGTGCCGACGTCCACACCGGGGGCGCGCGTGATGTCTCCCTCGATGCGCTGACGCCCGCCGCCGGCGTAGTCCTCGACATAGGTAGACCCCGGGACAACCTCCGGGCAGAAGGTAGAGCCGTCGGCAGAGCGTGCGCCGGCGGTGGCTGTCGTCACCGGGGGGTTGGCGTTCGGCGCAGTAACGCACGCGGTCAAGCCCAGCACGTTGTCAGCAGGCGTGCCGGCGCCACCGGACATCGCCACGTGAGCGGTGACGTGAACCAGGGGGTTAGGACCGGGGTTGCTGAGTCTCAGCCCGACGAGGGCTTGACCTCCTGCCTGCACCTCCGGGTACTTGCTGAACGTGCCCGGCGAGCCGTCCTCGCCGAGAGCCGAGACGCGCATGATGTCTCCACCTTCGATCTGGCCCGCTTGCGACTCCCGCTCGGTCGCCACGACCGTTGCTCGGCAGTCGGACCACACCGTCGCTGGCGGGGCAGAAGGAACCGACGAGGTCGACGAGGCTTGCTGGTCATTGGCGTCGGCCCTTGTCGGCGCCACGTCCCGCGGCGAGGAGGAGCCAAAAGGCTCCTCCGGAGGGGCAAGGGCTTGCACCACCAGAAGCCCAACACCGACTAGGGCCAAGGCTCCCGACACCGCACCACCGGCTATCGGCGCCCTGGTTCGGGGCCAGCCGCGACGAGCCCAGTGGAACCCGAAGAAGATGGCGGGCAGCATCAGGATGAAGCCCAACAGCGCGCGGCCTTCGAGCGCGAAAGCAGCAGCGAGGACTCCTACGAGCGCGACAAGAAGCTCCGGTCCAAAGCCGGGTGGCCCGTGCCCCTGTCGAAGAGGGCCAGTCTCTGTGCTCACGCGAAGGCACCCATAGTCACCGGGAGAGCCTAGGCAGACAGCTCACCGATCATTGGGGCTTTCCGGACCTCAACGGACGCCGAGGTAAGCAATGTCCACGAGTCTCGTAAACGACGGTTTGTGAGACGCAGCCGCCGCGCTGCATCCCGTTTGTGGAGACGGCTTCACTGGGACTGCCCCCGACCCCGCCTGGGGTTTACGCGGCGGAGGCCTTTGAGACCAGGGTTCACAGGTAGCGGCAGACCGAGGCCGGGTCGCAGGTGGCGGGGTCGGGATTGTCGGCGCGCTCGCGGAGGTGGGCGACGGTCTGGCGGAGCGCTTGAAGGTCTGCGATCTGCCGGTCCAGGTCGGTCAGGCGGGCGTCGAGCAGGTCGTGGACGTGCTGACAGGGTGGGGTGCCTGCGTCACGGACGTCGAGAACTTCGCGGATCTGGGCCAGCGTCAGCCCGGCGGCGCGGCTGCGGCGGATGAAGTTGAGTCGAGCGACGGTCTCTGGGCTGTAGTCGCGGTAGCCCCCCGGCGTGCGCTCGGGGGCGGGGAGGAGCCGGGAGGCCTCGTAGAAGCGCAGCGTCTTGGTGGTGGTGCCGCTGGCGTTCGCGAGCTGACCGATGCGCATGTCGTCCTCCTCCTGCCGGCCTAGCTTGACCTTCCCCTGCACTGGAAGGTCCAGGCTCGGTTGCGAGGGTACGGGTGCGAAGGAGCGGTGTGAGGTGGATGAGGGCTACGAGGTTGATCTGGCGGTGGTCGGCTCCGGTGGCGCGGCGATGTCGGCGGCGATCGCGGCCCGCCAGGCGGGCAGAAGCGTCGCGCTGATCGAGCGGGGCGTCCTGGGCGGGACATGTGTGAATGTGGGGTGTGTTCCGTCGAAGACGCTGCTGGCCGCGGCGGGGGCGCGCCACGCCGCGCTCACCAATCCGTTTGTCGGCGCCGCGACGTCGGCCGGGCGAGTTGACTTGGGTGCTCTGGTCGGGCAGAAGGACGAGATGATCGAGCGGCTGCGCGGCGCGAAGTATGCCGACGTCGCCGCTGCGTACGGGTTCGCGGTGCGACCGGGGCAGGCGACCTTTCTGGACGAGGACACTCTCGCTGTCGACGGGGCGCCGCTGACTGCCGGGGCCTACCTGGTCGCGACGGGTTCTCAGCCCGCGGTCCCGGACCTTCCGGGGCTGGAGGAGGTGGACTGGCTCACCTCGACCACCGCGATGGAACTGACTGAGCTTCCGGAGTCGCTGGTGGTGATCGGCGGCGGCTACGTCGGCATTGAGCAGGCCCAGATGTTCGCGCACCTCGGCACTCGCGTCACGCTGGTCGGGCGGCTGGTGCCCCGCGCCGAGCCGGAGCTGGCCGCTGGGCTGCGCGGCGTCTTCGCGGACGACGGCATCACCGTCCTGGAGGAGCACGCCGCTGCCGTCCATACCGACGCCGGGCAGGTGGTGGTGTCCACGGCCTCGGGCCGCCAGGCCCGCGGCCACCGACTGTTGGTGGCCACCGGGCGAGTGGCCCGCACCGACGGGCTCGGTCTGGCCGCGGCCGGGGTGGACGTCGACGCGCGAGGCTTCGTCGTCGTCGACGAGCATCAGCGCACCTCCAACCCCCGCGTCTACGCCGCCGGGGACGTCTCCGGCGCCCCCCAGTACGTCTACGTCGCCGCCGCCGGCGGCCGGGTCGCCGCGCTCAACGCTCTGGCGGGCGGCACGGGCACGCCCGCGCGGGTCGACTACACCGGCCTGCCGGCCGTCGCGTTCACCCGCCCTCAGCTGGCCTCGGCCGGGCTCACCGAGAACGAGGCACTGGCCCGTGCCCACGCCTGCGACTGCCGCGTCCTGGATCTGGCCGACGTACCGCGGGCGGTGGTGCAGCACGACACCAGCGGAGTCGTGAAGCTCGTCGCCGACGCCGAGAGCGGCAAGGTGTTGGGCGTGCACGCTCTGGCCGACGGAGCCGGGGAGATGATGCTCGCGGCCACCTACGCCATCAAGGCCGGCATGACCGTCGACGACCTCGCCGACACCTGGGCCCCCTACCTGACGATGGCGGAGAGCCTGCGCATTGCCGCCGGCCTGTTCCGCAACCAGATGCCCACCTCCTGCTGCGCCTGACCGCGGCCGCGGCTGCGATATCGGCGCCCAGAAGCCCTGCGCCGGCCGAGGACCGAGCTGAGCGTTCCGCCAGCGCCGCCGCCGCGATCGTCGCGATCTGCTGCCTCGGCCACAGGCCGCCGCTGGCCCCGGTTCCGAGCCGGCGGTGTCGACGGTGCTTCTCACGACTCCGAGGCGGCGCGGGCCTCGAGCACCCGGTGAGCTCGGACGCGGCCGACGAGCCGACTCGTGGGCCGGAATCTTGGAGGTCCTCCACAAGCAGAGCTCGGTGTTCCAAGATCAGCCGTTATCGGACGGGCGGCCCGGGGGCGACGGTGGATCTCTCAATCACGGATGGTCGTGAGGACCGTCGATCGCAACACGGGTATCGGACCTCCGGCGCGGGCGCCTGCCCGCGCCGACGAGAGACCGAAGGTCGAGTCGAGCGCTCGGTGGCCCAGCGTGACGAAGCGGGCCTCGGCTACAGGCCGAACGCCCCGCCCTCGACGAGGATGACCAGGCCCAAGATGATGAGCACGACCGGGAACAGCACGTGCTCCCATCGCTCCAGCAGTTCGGCGATCGGCTTGCGGGTGGCGACGAACCGGGCTGCGGCGACCAGCGCGGCGACCAGGAGCAGGAACACGACCGAGTAGGCGATGATCCCGGTCGTGCCGACCGTGAGGAACACGGGCACGTACACGCCGATGTTGTCGCCGCCGTTGGCGAAGGTCACTGCGGCGACGGTGAGCACGCCGACCGGTCGGCCGCCGCCCTCGTCGTCATCGTCGTCGCCTTCGCCGCGCCACGCTTGCCACGCGGCGCGCAAGCCCAGCGCCAGCGGCAGCAGGCCGAAGTAGGGGATGGCGTCCTCAGGGAGGAGACGGGCCGCGCCGAAGGCGACGAGTGCGGCGGCGACGAGGATGGCACCGAACCCGAGGTATTGGCCGGCGACGATCCGTGCCGTGGTGCGGTGCCGGCCAGCGCCGCGACCGAAGAACAGCGACAACACGATGATGTCGTCGATGTTGGTGATCACGAACAGGCCGGCCGCCTGAGCGATGAACGCCGCCGTCACACGGTCACCGGAGCCGACCCGACGGGAGACGGCGCGTCCGGTCCGCGCCAGTGGCGGGCGTGCCCCTCTGTAGCTGCCGCTCGAGGGCGACAGGAACGGCGCTCACCGGCTCACCCCCTCGCCGTACGTCGGGCACAGAGTCACCGCAGAGTCGGTAGCAGCCAGCAGCCGCTCCGCTGACGCCAGCAGCTCCAGCAGCTCCGGGCGGGTTAGCGAGTACACCGAGGACCGGCCCACTGGCCGCGAGGACACCAACCCACAGTCGCGAAGGCAGGCGAGGTGCCCCGACACCGTCGACTGGGCCAGGCCGAGATGCCGCGTCAACTCGACCACCCGGTGCTCACCCAGCGCGAGATGACGCAGGATGCTCAGCCGTGCAGGATCGGCCAGGCCCCGGAAGAGGCACACCGCCGCGGTCGGATCGTCCAACTCACGGGCAGTCTCCGGAACCGGAGTGCCGACCTGCTGATCCATCGTCATTGGCCGATGATAGCCCAACTGGCCGACGATATGCCTGCCCCCCGCTGCACGCCTTTGTAGGAGGCGCACAACGACGTCTCCTGTCTCGCGATCGACCGTCTGTGCGACGACTCAGCTGACCCGGCCCAATGTGGCTTGCGCCGCTATATGGCGGGGTTCTGTCGGAGCTCAGTGGCGGCCTCCAAGCACGCGGGCAAGAGGGCGCTGCGAGTGAGGCTCACGTTCCGCAAGCCGATCCTTTTCCGGTGCGGAAGCGGCCGAACGGTCCGGCGTCAGGACAGCGCACTTGTCAGGCTGATCCGAAGCCCTTCGGGTGCGGCACTGACCGAGAGGTGTGTGAGGTCGTCGATGACGGCGTCTGCTTCCTGCAGCTCCGAAGCCCGATGCGAGGTGGCGACGGCAAGGACCCTTGCGCCGGCGGCTCGTCCGGCCGCGATGCCGGCTGGGGCGTCCTCGACGACGAGGCACGCCGAGGGGGCGACTCCGAGAGCCGCTGCGGCGATCAGGTAGCCCTCGGGGTCCGGCTTGCCCGCAGAGACATCCTCGGCACCCACCAGCACTGACGGGGTAGGGAGGCCAGCTGCCGCAAGCCGTTTTCGCATCAGAGAACGCGAGCCTGACGTCACGGCCGCCCATCTGCCACTCGGGATCGAGGGCAGGAGGTCCGATGTGGCGGGCAGTGCCACGACGCCGTCGAGATCTGCATGTTCGAGGGCCTCCAGTTCGGCGACGGCGCCCGCCCGCTCGTGTTCTGGCAGCAGGTCCGCGATGGTGTCCTCGCTACGGCGCCCGTGACACACCCGCAAGATCGCCTCAGCGTCCAGGTCATGGCGTGCGGCCCAGGTGCGCCAGGTGCGCTCCACGGCTGGGGTTGAGTCGACCAGCGTTCCGTCGATGTCGAACAGGATCGCTGCGACGTCGAGCTGCATTACTTTCTCCTCGCGGCCCAGGCGCTGATCGGCGCTGCGGTCAGGGTGAAGATCAGGGCGAGTGCGGCCACGCCGAGCATCGCGCCCCGAATGTCGGTGGTCTCGGCGAGCAGGCCCACGTAGGCCGGGCCGAGCAGGAAACCAAGGTAGGCGGTGGCGGCGACAGCGGAGGTGGCCCGGCCGTGCTGGGCCGGGTCGGTGCCGCGCAGGCTTCGGCTGAGCAGCGTGGGAAACAGTGTCGCTGTGCCCAGGGCCGCCAGCACCAGCCCGACCAGCGCGATGGCGACCGAGGGGGCGGTGGCCAGCACCGCGCTGCCAGCGGTAGCCAGGGCACCTCCACCGAGCAGCACCGCGGTGGGGTGGCTGCGCGAGAGCGGCGCCAGGCTCAGGCGCGCGATCGCGGCGCTAGCGGCGAACGTCGCGGGGGCAGCGGCCGCCAACTGGGGCGAAGCGGAGAAGACGTCGGTGAGCATCACCGCTCCCCAGCTCTGGTGGGCGTTCTCGATGGCGTAGGCCAAGGCAGCCACCAGCCCGACGACCAGCAGTGGTGAGGTCGGGCTGATCTGGCGCAGCAGTCTTGTCCAGGCCCGTGCCCCAGGTGGCGCGACCGCCCCGGAGCCGGCCGGTGCTCCGCGCTCCACGCGGGTGCCTTCGCCGGCATCGACCCGGGCGCCGGCATCTCCCTGGCGGGCGGTAATCTGCAGGGACGCGCTGGTCAGCAGGGCAACGGCCGCGAGGGCGACCATCACCGCCGCGACCACGGTGAAGGCGCCCAGTAGTGACAACCCCGCACCCAGCAGTGCTCCGGTGGACAGGCTGGCGATGACCACGCCCACGGAGAACAGTCCGTGGGAACGGGTGACCAGAGGTTTGGCGGTGGCGTGCTCTGCGCGCCCGGCCAGGGTGTTGATCGCCACGTCCGCAGCACCGGAGGTGGCCCCGACCATGAGCATCCCAACGATGAGCAGCACCACCCCGTCAGCGGCGGCGGTGATGAGCAGGCCGGCGCCAGCCAGTGCCGCCAACAACCACGGCGCCACGCGGAGCCCGAAGCGGTCCACCGCACGTCCGGTGAGAGCCATCGAAGGCAGCGCACCCAGGCCGACGAACAGCAGGGCGGTGCCCAGCTGGCCCTCGCTGACGCCGGCCTGTGTGCGCAAGGCAGGCAGGGAAGCCCCCCAGGCGCCCCAGAAGATTCCGAACCCGGCGAACGCCGCGTAGGGGGCATAGGAGGCACGGGCACCCACCCGAGGTGGACGGGTCGTGGACGAGGCCGGGTCTGCAGTCACGGGTCGTAACGTTACACACGTATGCTGTCGATGTGTCCACACCCGCCCGGCGACGTCCCACCGTCAAAGATGTTGCCGAGGAAGCGGGTGTCGCTCCGATGACTGTCTCCTACACCTTCAATCGCCCCGGTCGGGTGGCCGATGCCACTCGCGCCCGGGTGATGGAGGCCGCGGCCCGGTTGGGCTACCGTCCCGACAACACCGCTCGCGCGCTGCGCTCAGGGCGCACCCGGCAACTGGGGGTGGTGGTCGGGGAACACCTGTCCTACCTGTTCGACGACCCCCAGGCGGCCCAGTTCCTAGCCGGGGTCACCGACGTCTGCGTCAGCGAGGACCTGGGCGTGGTGCTGATTCCCACCCGAGGGGATGCCTCCGACGTCGACCGTGTGCTGTCAGCTGCGGTCGACGGCTACGTGCTGTGGACCACCGTCGCCGACGACCCGGTACTGCCCGCCGTCGCGAGCAGCGGGCGACCCGCAGCTATCCAAGGCGGTCCTGCCCACCCGGGATTGGTGTGCATCGGGCCCGATGACCGCGCGGCAGCGGCAGCCGTCGCGGCCGCCACGCCGCTGCCTGAGGCGACCCCCGCCATCATCAGCTTTCCACTGGACCGGCGCCGCACCAGCGGCACGCTGCGCGGCAGCGACCTGCCGCCTGACCTGACGGACCTGCACGCACTCCCATTTCCCGTCACCGGGGCTCGGCTGGCCGGCTACCGCGATGCGCTGACCCAGGCCGGGCACGACTGGGACGACGTCCGGATCGCCGTGGTCGAGCGCAACCAGCGCAAGCTCGGTGAAGATACTGCCGCAACGCTGCTGGAGGCGCTAGAGAGCTCTGGCCCCTTAGTGGTGCTTGCCATGAGCGATGAGCTGGCGCTGGGGGCCGCCGCAACGGTGCGCCGTACGCAACGGGAGGTGACGCTCACGGGGTGGGACGGGTCGCGAGAGGCCGCCACCTCGGGAGTCTGGTCCGTGGCGGCCTCGCTACGCGAGCAGGGCCGTGCATGCGCGCGAGCAGCGCTCTCAGGTGGGCGCGAGGAAGACCAGGTGGCGTGGTTCGTGGTCGCGCCCGAAGGTAGTCCAGGCGCCAGCCGGTAAGTGCGGGCCGGCGGTTCCGCAAGCCGAACCTCCACCGGGACGGGATGCATCATCGCGTCGGCCTCAGTCCCCGCACGGCGGGCGTCGTCCCGGTAGACCCGCCCGAGAAAATGCCCGGTGAAGGGGCCTTATACGGGACACTGCACAGATGAGTGAGCTCAAGATCGGCTACGCCCGCGTCTCCACCAACGAACAAGACCTCACGGCCCAGCGCACCGGCCTGGAAGCCCTCGGCGTGCCGACCGATCGCATCTACGTAGACCACGGCCTGACCGGCACCACGCGCGTCGCCCGTCCCGGTCTGCGCGAGGCCCTGGCCGCATGCCGGTCTGGCGACACCCTCGTCGTGACAAAGCTCGATCGGCTCGCCCGCTCGGTCCCTGACGCGCGCGACATCGTCGCCGAACTGACCGCCAGAGGCGTCCGCCTACAACTTGGCGGCTCCGTCCACGACCCCACCGATCCAGTCGGCCGGCTGTTGTTCAACGTCCTGGCGATGGTGGCCGAGTTCGAGGCCGACCTGATCCGTGCCCGCACCCGCGAGGGCATGGCCGTCGCAAAGGCCAAGGGCCGGCTGCGAGGCAAGAAGCCCAAGCTCACGCCCCGTCAAGAAGCACACTTGGTCTCCTTGGCGCGTGCCGGCGAGCACACCACGCTCGAACTGGCCGAGCTGTTCAACGTCGGCCGCTCCACCGTCTACAGGGCTATCCAGCGTGCGGGCGGCCTTAATCCGACTGCGGTCACCGACGGCTGACCCAGCGCGTGGGAACCGATCGTCTCCGGATGGCGGGGCCCCACCCGGACCGCCACCGAGCATCAACAGAACCCCGCCACATAACGGCGAAAGCCACAGCCCAACCGGCCGACACGCCGTCTCAGAATCGGTGTCCGAAATCGAGCGGCCGTCAGCGCCACCTGAGACGCTTGTGCGACGACAGGAAGGGAGCGACCACATGGCCACCGACCGACTGGTGACAGAGGCGCAGCGACGGCAGGCCGTCGACGACGCTCGGCACAGCATCCGGCTCGAGGGCGGGGTGATCGACCCTGAGAGTGCCGCGCTCGAGGAGCGCTACGTCGCCGGCGAGCTGACGCTCGCGGAGTTCGGCGAGGCGATCCAGGCGCTGGTGGCCCGCGACCTGCCTGCACGCGGTGACTGACCCCGACGTCGCACCGTGGCGAACCGGCGCCACGGAGGACGACCGATGGGATGGCTACCTCATCCCCGACACCGACACCCTGCGCAACTTCGTCGGCGCCGAGACGCCGTTCCAGCTCCGAGTCGCTGAGGACCGCCTGACCCGGTGGCGGCTGGTGGAGCTCCAGGCCAACCCGATCGCCGGCAAGTACGACCTGCACCACCTACAGGCCATCCACGGACACCTGTTCCAGGACGTCTACCCCTGGGCCGGCGAACTGCGGACCATCGACATGGCCAAGGAGGGCACGCCGTTCGCACCCCACACGGTGCTGAAGCCACTGCTGGCCGACGTCCTCGATAAGGCGCCGATCGACCACCTGCGGTCGGGGCAGGCCAACCGAACCGAGTTCGTCACCGAGGCCACCACGCTGTACCTGTCGATCAACCTCGCCCACCCGTTTCGGGAGGGCAACGGGCGCACCCAGCGAGCGTTCCTGTCGCAGCTGGCCAGCGAGTCCGGCTACCGCATGGACTGGACCAAGGTCGACGCGGCGACCAACAACCGAGCCAGCAAGCTGGCCGTCGAGGGCGACCCCATGCCGCTGCTCGACCTCGTGAACGGGATCACCGAGCGGGTCGAGCGCCCGGACCCTCACCAGCAACCCGCGGCCCCGAGCCGCGAGCTACAGGAGGCTCAGGATGTGCTTCGGCTTGCGCGAGCCGGGATGGTGACGCCCGACGCCGCGGTGGACGGCAGACCGCCGCGCATGGTGCAGGCCGACACTCATGAGCGGACCGCGGCGTACCGGGCTCGAGCGGAACGTAGCGCCGGTGGGGGAGTGGAGCGATGACCGCCGCCGTCGTCGGGTACGCGCGAGTTTCGACGGTCGACCAGGACCCGGCTCTGCAGCTCGACGCGCTCCACGCGGCCGGTGCTGTGCGCGTGTTCGTCGAGACCGCCAGCGGTGCCCGTGCAGCGCGACCGCAACTCGCCGCCGCCGTGGACTACTGCCGACCGGGGGACACCCTGACGGTCTGGCGACTGGACCGCCTAGGTCGCTCGCTGCGTGACCTGGTGCTGCAGATCGAGGCCCTGAGCCAGCGGGGGATAGGTCTGCGATCGCTCACCGAGGGGATCGACACCACGACCGCCGGCGGCCGGCTGCAGCTGCACATCTTCGCTGCGCTGGCCGAGTTCGAGCGCGAGCTGATCCGTGAGCGCACAGTGGCCGGCCTCCAGGCCGCTCGCGTACGTGGACGCAAGGCCGGCCGGCGCACCGTCATGACCCCGGAGAAGGCCGCGGCCGCACGTCGCCTCCTGGCGGACCCGACCGTGAGCGTCACCGAGGCGGCGCGGGCGCTTGCCGAGACGGACGCGGCGCTTGCCGGCTACC
>CAZDAO010000024.1:0-18389 GCA_964503015.1 uncultured Nocardioides sp.
CCGAGGGCAGCGCGACCGCGCCCTACCTCTCGCGGCGGCTCGAGCGGACATGAGCTGGGTGCGGGCGGCCGGTGTGCCGTCAGGCTGCCGCGCGGGCGCGGAGGCATCACGCCAAGAAGAATCCGTACATGTCATGAAAGATTAAGGCATGACTGTGTATCTCGCTTGGACCTCGGAGGACCTGCCTGACCTGGAGGGGCCGTGGCACGAGGCTCGGCTTGTGGCGCCCGGGCTGGTCGCCGTGGACAGCACCGAATCGCTGTCAGCGGTCTACCACGCCATCAAGTGGTCCCTGGAGGGTGAGGCTTCGCTGATCGTGGTCCCCGTGCACCAGACGCCCAAGTCGCGGGGCATGGCTGCTGGCACCACTAGGTGGTTGCGTGAGCGCACTGCAAGGCAACCGCCCGGTGCGAACATCCGGGGCCTCACGTCATCCGATTGAGCTGTCCAGGCTCCCAGGCCACGAGGGCTGCCAGGTTGGTTCTCCCACCTCAGGGAACGAGGATTCACATAGGTGGGTGATGAACACGGGAAGAATGAGACCGGGGAGCGGCGCCCGCAACCGGGAAGGCCCCGCGCGGACTCCCCTGCCCCGGGGACGCCGCCCGATCAGCGAACCTCAGTTGGCGTAACCCGACCTCGAGTTCGCGCCGAGCGTGCTGCGTGTCGCGAGACCAGTCCAGACGACGCGTCCGCCTGCGAACGGAGCGACAATGGGCACGTAGTTCACGCTCAAGGCAACGTCGTCGCAGCGGCGTGACCGCACATCGGCAGGACCGCGCAGTCAGCGGCATGAGCGCCCAACGCTTGGTTGCGTCCCGTGAGGGGGTGTAGTTCGGGCCGCTGTTCGTCGTGAATCGCCCCGGGTCTGGTGGAGGCTCTCAATCCATGGAGGATGAGCACCGGTGGGTGAAGTTCACCAACCGCCGCAAGAAAAACACCATCGCCAACGTCGCCGTCGCCCGCGAGCTGGCCGGCTGGACCAGGTCCCTGGCCATGATGGACGACTGAGATCCCTCGATCTGCTTCGTCGTCCAACGAGCTAGTGGCAGCGCTTGAAGCGACCCGCGCAACAAGTATGAGCACCGGGCACTGCGCCCGCGACGCTCGCCCCTAGACACGCGGTCCTGCTCCTGCCGAAAGCACCGTCCTGCGGTAACCAACCCGCGCATATCAGTCTGACCGCGCGTCGCCAACGACACGCTCACAGCACCCACGACGACAAAGCACGGGCGCCCGCCCCGAACATCGGGACGGGCGCCTCACCCTGCCCCTTGACAGGAGGTCACTCCATATCAGTTGTTCGCCGATGGCGCCCATCGGCCCGTGGATCTCGAGCAAGCGATTCGCCTCACGTGGCCGCGTGCCGATGCGCAGTTCAATGACGTCACGGTCCCGTTCCATGTGATCGAGCGGCGGAACGGCCCAGGATCTGCTTCGAGCTCAGCGGCGGCGCCAATCACAGAGAGCTGTTGTCACGCGATGGCATCGCTCGCCGCCCCACGGTGCACGTGCAACGGGACGACCGCCGACCGAGCAGACCTTCTGGGTCGCGAAGCAACCGGCCCGCAGCGGAGCTGACCGGGAGCCGGTTCGACGGCGACTGGGCCGCCGTGGTGATGAACGCCGACGGCTTCGCAGGGATCACCACCGACGTCTCGGCGGGTGCCGAGGTGCCGGTGCTGGCGACGGTGATCGCGACGCTGTTCGTCGTTGCTGGACTCCTGCTCCTGCTCGGCGCCGTCCTCGTCGCGATGCCGATCCGTGCCGTCACCCGGCCATCAGCCCAGTATGGGCTCGAGGGACTCTGGGCCGTGCGCGAGCACCTCGGTGGGCGTTGAGATGGAGTCCGCCACGATCCCGGCCAGGGTGGACGCGTGGGCGGTGGACGGGCGGGCCCGATCGAGCACGGCCCCTTGGTGCCGGCCGCCCGGGTCCCGGTCCCGAGGCGGCACGAGGTGCTCGTGGAGGTGACCGCGTGCGTTGGCTGCCGCACGGACCTGCACCTGTGCGAGGGGGACCTCGCTCCGCCGCCAGGGTGGCGTCCCGGGTCACCAGGTGGTGGGACGCGGCGCCGCCCCGGGCGAGGAGGCCACCGGGCCGGAGGTCGGCGGCTCACGGCCGGGGAGGACTACGTCGAGGCGGCGGTCGACCAGCTCGCCGACCTGGTCAGGGCGTACCGACCCACTCGTGAGTCCCGTCGCCGAACGCCTGGTGCTTCCAGATGGGAACCTCGGACTTCAGGGTGTCGATGAGGTCGCGGGCGGCCTCGAACGCCGTGCCCCGATGGTCGGCTGCAGCGGCGACGACGACCGCCAGGTCCCCGACGTCGAGCTGACCGACAGCGTGAACGGCGGCGATCGCGCGCACGTCGTGGCGTGCCGCCACGTCCACGCACACGGCACGCAGCCGCTGCAGCGCCAGTGGGTGGGCGCTGTAGTCGAGCCCGGCCACCGACATACCGTGGTCGTGGTCGCGAACCCGTCCCACGAACATGGTCAACCCGCCGGCGGCCGCGTGCAGGACTGCGTCCATCACCTCGGCAACGTCCAGCGGCTCGTCACGGATGGCGACCAGCCGGACCACGTCGTGGGGAAGGCCCGCCACCCCGGATCCCGTCGCGTCCTGGTCGGTGGAGTGGTCACGGGTCTGCTGGGCGGACGTAGTCACAGCGGTGCTCCCACGAAGGGCTGGCGGTGGATGGCGTCGGTGGTGTGCTTCAGCGGCTGTCCGGTGCCGCCCCAGGTGCTGGCGATGATCTCGGCGGCGATGGACACCGCGGTCTCCTCGGGAGTACGTCCGCCGAGGTCGAGCCCGATCGGGGACGACAACCGCTCCAGCTCAGCCGCGGTGACGCCGGCTTCGAGCAGTCGTCGGATGCGATCCTCGTGCGTGCGCCGGCTGCCCATGGCGCCGATGAAGGCCGCAGGAGACTTGAGTGCCACCTGCAGCAGCGGAAGGTCGAACTTCGGGTCGTGGGTCAGCACGCACAGCACCGCTCGGGAGTCGACCTTGCGGTGCTCGAGGAACCGGTGCGGCCACTCGACGACCACCTCGTCGGCGTCCGCGAACCGCGCCCTCGTCGCGAACACGGGACGGGCGTCGCACACCGTGACGTGGTAGCCGAGGAACTTGCCGATGCGCACGACAGCGGCTGCGAAGTCGATGGCCCCGAAGACGATCATCTCCGGCGCCGGGGCGAACGACTCGACGAAGACCGAGGTGTCCACCATCCGTCGTTCGCCGCCGGCACCGAGCTGGAGGGTGCTGTTCGCGCCGTGCGCGAGAAGGCCCTGGGCGGCTTCGACGACCGCGTCCCGGAACCGTCCGTGATCGATGTCACCGCTCACGTGATCGCCGACCACCACCACGCGACGTCCCACCTGCCCGGGGCCGGCGGTGACGGTCGCGGTCACCACCGGGTCGCGCTCCCGGTGGGCGGCGACGACGACCGGGAACTCCGGGAAGGTGTCGTGGTCGACCAGCTCGACGTAGATCTCCAGCGTCCCTCCACAGGTGAGGCCGACCTCGAAGGCGTCGGAGTCCGCGACGCCGTAGCGCTGCAGGACCGGGGCGCCGGTGGAGAGGACCTCCAGGGCGAGCTCGTACACCGCTCCCTCGACGCAGCCGCCGGACACGCTGCCGACGACCTCGCCGGACTCCGACACGGCCATGGACGCGCCCACGGTGCGGGGTGCGGAGCTCCACGTCGAGACGACGGTGGCGAGGGCGAACCGGGTGTTCTCGGCGTACCAGTGGTCGAGCTTGTCGAGGATGTCACGCATGCTGGCTCCTGGTGCCGGCGCGCCGGCGAGGTTGGTCACCGATGAGTCCGGCGATCTCTTCGAGGCTGGCGAGGTTGTGGCCCGAGCGGAAGTGGTCGACGTGGGGCAGGGCTGCGGCCATGCCGCGCGCCAGCGGCTCGTAGCGCGGGTCGGCCTTGAGCGGGTTGAGCCACACCACGCGGTGCGCTCGACGCGCCAGGCGGGACATGACGGCGGCGAGCTCGCGGGGGTCGTCGCGGTCGAGGCCGTCGGAGCAGATGATGACGCTCGCGCCACGTGCCACCGAGGTCGGACGGTCCCGGTCGAGCAAGGACCCGAACGACGTCGCGAGCCGGGTCCCACCGTCCCAGTCGGCCACGGCCTTGCCGACCCGGTCCAGGGCACCGTCGACGGAGCGTCGTCGGAGGTGTCCGGTGACCTCGTGCAGTCGCGTGCCCGCGGTGAAGACGCTGATGTTCGACCCGGTCTGCATGAGGGCGTGCCCGAACAACAAGATGGCGTGCGCGTACGGCGCCATGGACCCGGACACGTCGACGACGAGCACGACAGGACGCTGCTGGAGCCGCCGACGTCGGCGTCCGAGCCGGATGGGTTCCCCCTCCGTGGCCAGGGCCTTGCGCATCGTGCGACGCGGGTCGAGGTAGCGACCGTGGGCCGCCGACGCCCTGCGTCGGGTCAGGCGTCGCTCGAGCCGCGGCTGCATGTCCCGCATGAGGCGAACGAGCTGCCTGCGGTCCTGCGCGGTCATCGCGGAGAACGCCTTCGTGCGGAGGACCTCGCGCTCGCTGGCCACGACGCGCGCAGCGGCGAGCAGGTCGAGCCGCTGCTCGGTCACGGCGAGGTCCATCGGCGGCTGGCCCGGCTGCTCGGCCTCGGACGTGGCGACCGCTCCGGGGGGGCTGGGCGCGGGGGGCAGGGCGTCGAGGTCGGGTGTGCCCAGGAAGTACTCGGTGAACGCCAGCGCGTACGGTCCGTGGTCCGCGACGTCCATCGTCAACAGGCACCGGCCGGCGGCGAAGACGTCGCCGACGGTCAGCTCACCGAGAAGGTGCAGGGCTTCGTGGAACGCCACCACCTGGTCGGTGGACACCTGGACCCCGTGACGACGCAGTACGCCCGCGAACTCGACGCAGGACTGGCGGGTCGGCACCACGCCGCCGTCGCGGCCGGCTCCTGGACCGGCGACCACGTCAGGTCCCTGCCGCGGCGGCGAGCTCGTCGAGGTGGTCGGTGACCGTGTGCTGGTCGTCGACGTCCTTCACCAGCGCCGTGAGGGTCTCGCGGGCGACGTCGAGGTCCAGTGACATGACGCCGAGCATGTGCAGGGCGCTGGCCCAGTCCAGCGACTCCCCCACGCCGGGCGTGTGGGCGAGGTCGAGGCTGCGGATGTCCGCGACCATCTCGCTCACCTGGCGCGCCAGGTCGTCGGGGACCGCAGGTGCGCGGCGCCGCAGGATCTCGATCTCGCGCTCGACGCCGGGGTGCGACACCCACGAGTAGAGACAGCGGCGGCGCACGGCGTTGTGGAGGTCGCGGGTCCGGTTGGAGGTGAGCACGACGAGGGGCGGCTCGACGGCTCGGATCCGGCCGATCTCGGGGACGGTGACGGCGAAGTCGGAGAGGTACTCCAGCAGGAACGCCTCGAACTCGTCGTCGGCGCGGTCGAGCTCGTCGATCAGGAGCACCGCCGAGGAGCCGGCCTCCAGCGACGAGAGCAGGGGGCGGGGCAGGAGGAACTCGCGGGTGAACACGTCGCCGTGGCCCTGTCCCTCCCGCACCGCCAGGAGCTGGCGGGCGTAGTTCCAGTCGTAGAGCGCCTGGCTGGAGTCGATGCCCTCGTAGCACTGCAGCCGGATGAGCCGGCGTCCCAGGACCTGGGCGAGGGCCTCGGCGATGGCCGTCTTGCCGACCCCGTTCTGGCCCTCGAGAAGCAGCGGCCGTCCCATCCGCAGCGCCAGGAACGCAGCCATCGACAACGATGGGTCGGCCAGGTAGTCGACGGTCTCCAGCGCCGCCGTGAGGTCCCCCACCGAGCTCGGCATCGACCCGTGAACCCGGTTGTGGTCCGGGCCCGGCGGGGGGGTCTGGGTGGGGCTCACGCCGATCCCCGCCTGCCCCTGGCCCCGGGCACGAGGTTGCGCAGGCTCTTCAGGAGGCTGACGCACACCAGCCAGATCATCCGGAATCCCGAGACCGCGTTGTCGCTCGGCGCCTGGGCCGACGCCGGCGATGCAAGTCCCGTACTGACACCCGCCGACCCGGCGTCGCCGGTCACTGCTCCGGCGGCCGAGCCCGCGGCGGCTGCCGGGAGAACACCTTCGTCGGGGGCGGTGCGCTGGGACAGCAGCGCGGCCTCGAGCCGGGCAGCGAACTGTTTGGTCATCGCCCCCGTGACGTCGGCGATCATGCCGCGCCCGAACTGGGCGATCTGGCCGCTGACGGTCATGTCCTGGACGACCGAGACGAAGGTGGTCCCGGGTTCGACGCCCGCGTCGAGGTCGACCCTCACGTCGGTGGTCGCCGCCCCGCGGCCGCGGCCGTCCTTCCCTGCGCCGTGCAGGGTGAGGCGGTGGCCCAGGTCGTCCTGCTCGAGGACCTCGATGGTGCCGTCGAACGCCAGGGCGACCGGGCCGAACTTGACCTTCACCCGGCCTCGCCAGTTGCGGTCGTCGATCACCTCGACCAGCTCGGCGCCGGGCATGCAGGGCGCGAGGTTCTCGGGCGCGAGGATGAATCGCCACACCTCCTCGACGTCGCCGGCAATGGTGAACGAGTTGTTGAGATCCACGGTCCAGGGCTCCTTGTTGATGCTCTTCTGCGGGTGTTGCGGGTGGCGGCCGGGCCTGCTCCGGGCGTGCTCCGGGCGTGCTCCGGGCGTGCTCCGGGCGTGCTCCGGGCGTTCTGTCAGGTGGTGGCTGCTCCGCCGTTCGCGGCCTTGGCTGCGAGGACGGTCTGCACAATGTCGGAGGGCTTGATGGGCAGCTGCCGCACCTGCATGCCGTACTCGCGCAGCGCGTCGTCGATGGCCGCGGAGATGACTCCCGGCGTCGCCATGCGCCCGCCCTCACCGCCGCCCTTGATGCCGAACTCGGTGTACGGCGAGGGCGTCTCGACGTGCCCGAGCTTCATGGCCGGCACCTCGTTGGCGGTGGGGATGAGGTAGTCGAGGAACGTCGCTGACTTGAACTGTCCGCTCTCGTCGTACGCGAGCTCCTCGAGCAGTGCGGTCCCAACGCCCTGAGCGGTGCCACCGGTGACGTGGCCACCGAGGGTGATCGGGTTGACAATGGTGCCGGCGTCGTGGACGGCTGCGTAGTCGAGGAAGGTGACCTGGCCGGTGTCGGGGTCGACCTCCATGACCGCGATGTGGCAGTTGTGTCCCATGATCGGGTAGAAGATGCCCAGGTCGCTGCGATCGGCCGAGGGCAGCGTCGTCAGCGGGTGGTCGTACGTGTACTGCTCCTCCAGGCCGCTGGTCATGCCCTCGGGGAGGTTGAGCGCAAAGAAGTATGCGGTGGCCGCGACCTCGGCGAGCTCCTGACCAACCTCTGGGGCACCCTTGACCTGGACGCGCCCGTTGGTGATCTCCATGTCCTCGGCCGGCACCTCCAGGGTGTGGGCTGCGATGTCGATGATCTTCTTGTGCAGCTTTCGGGAGGCTCCCCGGATCGCGCCGGTGACCATGACGGTGAAGCGGCTACCGCCGGGACCGGTCCCGGGAAGGGCGTGTGCGGAGTCGGCGTAGCGGATGTTGACCTTGGCGGGATCGATCCCGAACTCCTCTGCAACGACCATCGCCGCCACCGTCTCGGGGCTGTTGCCCCACATCGCCTGGGAGTGCAGCAGCACCTGGAACTCCCCGGAGGGATCGATGGTGATGGTGGCGCTCTCGGGGCTGGAGGTGATGGGGAAAGCCGGCTCGTCGAACCAGTACCAGAACTCGGTGGAGGAGAAGACGCTACGTTCCTGGGTGGTGACCAGGCCGATGCCGATGTAACGGTCCTCCTCCTCGCGCAGCCGCTTCTGCTCGGCGCGCCAATGCTCGAGATCGACCATGCTCAGCGCCTTGTCGAGCACGGCGTCGTAGTCGCCTGAGTCGTAGAGGTTGCCGCCGGGGATCTTGTAGGGGAACTGGTCCTTCTGGATGAAGTTCTTGCGACGGATCTCCTCCGGGGCCATACCGAGCTTCTCGGCGGCCTGGTCGATGAGCCGCTCGAGCACCCAGTTCTGCACCTCGGACCCGAAGCCCCGATAGGCACCCTGCTGGCACTTGTTGGTGAGGACCGCCCGCAGGTGGTAGCGCAGGTTCTGGATCCGGTAGGGACCGACGCCCTGGGAGAGGGCGTTTCCGTGGGTTCCGACACCGAACTGCAGGAACGCGCCGTAGTCGTCGACCACGTCGATGTCGAGGCCGAGCAGGGTGCCGTCGTTCTTCACGGCCAGTCGGGCGTCGTAGTAGCGGTCCGACGCGTGGTGGTCGGAGTTCATCAGGTGGTCCTGACGGTCCTCGACGTACGACACCGGGCGCTGCACCTGGAGGGCGAGGAAGCCCGCGAGGGTGGGGACCTTGTGCGCGGTGAACTTGCTTCCGAAGCTGCCGCCGGCCGGGACCGGGTGCATCGTGACGCGGTTGCTCGGCAGCTTCAGTGCGCTCGCGATGAGGAAGACGAAGTAGCTGAAGTTCATCGAGTTGCAGTGGATCTCGAGCACGCCGTTGAGGCCGGGGCGTGCGATGGCCCCGGTGGTCTCCAGCGGCATCCCGGCGGAGCGGCCCCAGTGCAGTCGGTCCTCGATGACGAGGTCGGCGCCAGCGAACGTGTCCTCGACCTCGCCGAAGACGAAGGTGCGTTCGTAGGCGAGGTTCGTGCCGTGCTCCTCGTGGAGGATCGGCGCATCGTCCTCGAGCGCCTTGAACGGGTCGACCAGTGGCGGCAGCTCCTCGATCTCGACGACGAGCGCGTCGACGCCGTCCTCGGCGATGTAGCGGTTGTCGGCGATCACGGCCGCGACCGCCTCACCGGCGTAGCGGACCTTGTCGACAGCCAGGGGGTACTGCGCGATGGTGGCGGGCCCGAAGTTCATGCACGGGTTCATGTGCGCCTTGCAGTCCTCGCCGGTGACGACGGCGATGACGCCGGGGATCTTCAGTGCCTCGGTGGCGTCGATCGAGACGATGCGCCCGTGGGCCACAGGGCTGCGGAAGATGGCGGCGTGAGTGAGTCCCGCCATCTTGGTGTCCGCGATGTAGCCGCCGCGGCCCACGAGCAGACGGGGGTCCTCGACGCGCTTCATGCTGCGTCCGAGGTAGCGGTGCTTGCTGCCTTCAGGAGCAGGGACGCTCTCGGTGCCGCTGCGGTGGCCGTCGGTGTTCGGAGTGGATGTGGTGGTCATGCTCAGGCCTCCTCGTTCGCGGACTGCGGGTGGCTGGTGAGGTCGTCTCCGGATCCGATGGGGGCCGCGTCGCCGCCACCCTCGCCCTCGAAGGCGCCGATCTCGGCCCCGGGAGCGACTCCGTCGCCTCCGGGTGCCGGGGCATCCCCGCGGAGCTTGCGTGCCGCACACTGGACGGAGTTGACGATGTTCTGGTAGCCGGTGCAGCGGCACAGGATGCCGGAGATCTCGTGACGGACCTCCTCGTTGGTGCGGTCGAGCTTCTCCGCGAGGATCTCCTTGGTCCGCAGCACCATGGCGGGCGTGCAGAACCCGCACTGGAGGCCGTGCTCCTCGTGGAAGGCCTCCTGGATGGGGTGGAGCTCCTGGGGGTTCGAGGAGAGGCTCTCCACGGTCTCGACGCTCTGGCCGTCGACCTGGACGGCCAGCAGCAGGCACGCTCGCACGGATTGGCCGTTCAGGAGCACGGTGCAGCACCCGCACACGCCGTGTTCGCAGCCAAGGTGGACGCTGACGAGGTCGAGCTGGTCACGCAGCCAGTCGGCGAGGGTGAGGCGGGTGTCGACCTCGTCGGCGACCTCGCGGTTGTTGATGGTGACGCTGATGCGGCGGCGGGTGGTGGCGTCGTCCCGGGTCTGTTGAAGTGTCATGGTGGCGTACTCCTCGGAGTGCTCGGGTTCAGGATGCTCGGGCGACGGCGGCGTTCACCGCGCGGGCCGTGACGACGGTGGCCAGGTGCTTCCGGTAGGCGTGAGTGGCGTGCATGTCGTCTGAGGCAGTGACTTCGTCGACGATCGCCGCGGCTGCTTCGCGCACGGAGGCCCGGGTGGGCAGCACGCCGACGAGCTGCCGCTCGACCGCGCCCGCCCGCACCGGCCGGTCGGTGATGCTGGCGACGCCGATCGATGCGGAAGCGATGCGACCCGACTCGTCGAGGGTGAGCTGTGCTGCGGCGGCTGCCAGCGCGAAGTCGCCGTCACGGCGGGCGACCTCCACGAACCCGTAGCCGGTGCCGGCGCGCGGGATGGGGAAGCGGACCGCGACGAGGAGCTCGTCGCCGTTGACGGTGGTCGACATCCAGCCGGCGAAGAAGTCCTGGGCGGCCTCGACGCGGACTCCACTCGGGCCGGCGATCACCATCTCGGCGTCCATGGTGACCGCGGCCGTGGGCAGCTCGGCCGCGGAGTCGGCGTGCGCGAGGCTGCCGCCGATGGTGCCGCGATGCCGGTTCTCGACGTGGCCGATGTAGCGCACCATCTCCGGCAGGAGCGGGAGCTTCTCGCGGACGACCGGGTCGACCTCGAGGTGGTGCTGGCGCACGGTCGCGCCGAACTCGATGTGGGTGTCGGTGGTCCGGACCCTCTGGAGGTCCTCGATGCGGTTGATGTCGATGAGGACCTCGGGCCTCGCCAACCGGATGTTGAGCATGGGGACCAGGCTTTGGCCTCCCGCGAGGATGAGGCTGTCGAACTCGTGCTCTGCCCGCAGAGACACGGCCTCGTCCACCGAGGTGGGGTCGTAGTAGGCGAACGGGGGTGGCTTCATGTCGCGTCCTTCTGTTCGAGCTCGTCTGCGGCTGGTCTGGGGGCTGGGCCACCACCCGGTTGGTGACAGGCGCGGGTGCGGGGCAGGCGCCGCTCGCGACAGGCGTCCCTGTCGGTCCGCGCGTGCGCCGGGTGTGACGCGCCCCACTTCCGAAGAGTCTGCGCGCAAACCTGCGCGGCAGCCATGTGTGACCACATAGTGTCGATCCGGGTGGATGTGGCGGCGCACATTCCTGCGCCGGACGTCGCTCTCGGTGGGTCACTTTCTCATCCGCCGATCGCGCTCATCGGTCGGTCGGGTTGCAGGAAGGTGGGGTCGTCGATGCCGTGCCCGGCGCGCTTGAGCGTGATGGCCCGCTTCCACTTCCCCGCGATGACCTCGTCGGTGGCGCCCTCGCGGAGCGGCGTGCGCAGGTCGGTCTCGTCGCGGGCGAACAAGCAGTCGCGCACGTGTCCGTCCGCGGTGAGGCGGACCCGGTCGCAGTCACCGCAGAAGGGACGGGTGACAGCGGCGATGATGCCGACGCTCCCTCGGCCGCCGTCGACGCGGAACCGTTCGGCGGGTGCGCTCCCGCGGGCCTCGTCGTCCGGGGCCAGGCCAAACCGTTCGGACAGGCGTGCGTGGGTCTCGTCGGCGGTGACCATCTCGGAACGCTGCCACGCCTGCTGCGCGTCCAGGGGCATCTGCTCGATGAACCGGAGCTCGTGGCCCGCGTCGAGCGCCCAGGCGAGGAGCTCGGCGGCCTGGTCGTCGTTGACGCCGCGCAGCAGGACGGCGTTCACCTTCACCGGTCGTAGCCCTGCCTCCCGGGCGGCATCGAGCCCGGCCAGCACGTCCTGGAGCCGGTCGCGGTGCGTGATGGCCACGAAGGTCTCGCGGCGGATCGTGTCGAGGCTGACGTTGACGCGATCGAGCCCGACCGCGGCGAGGGGCTCGGCGAGCCGGTCCAGTCCGATGCCGTTGGTGGTCAGCGCCACCTCCGGGACCGGATCCAACAGCTTGGTCTCGCGCACGATGTCGACCAGGCCGCGGCGCAGCAAGGGCTCCCCTCCCGTGAACCGGACCTTGCGGATACCGAGCCGCTCGACGCCGATGCGGACCAGGCGCACGACTTCGTCGTCGGTCAGCGCCGTGGCAGCCGGCATGAGGGGGACGCCCTCGACCGGCATGCAGTAGGTGCAGCGCAGGTTGCACCGGTCCGTCAGGGACACGCGCAGGTCGATGGCGGTGCGACCGAACCTGTCCTCCAGCCCCGGGCGTCGCAGGAGCGCGTCGGTGGATGCGGTCACGACGGCGTACCTGGGGTGGTGATGATGGCGTCGGCCCCGTGCTGGGTCCGCAGGTGATGGGTCAGGGGGTCACCGCCGAAGTCGTTGGCCGGGTCGCGCCACACGGCGTGGATGTGGTTCACGTCGCGCTGGGTGTTGTCGTACTCGGCGAGCACGCGCGGTCCCTGCAGGCGGTAGTAGTGCGGTTCACCCCGCTCGGTCCCGCCCGCCCAGGCGAAGTGCACCTCGCGGATCTTGTCGCCGGCGAACTTCACTGCCTCGCGTGCGGCGACCTCCTCGGGCACCTGGTCGGTGAACGCTCGGAGGATGGCGCGGAGCTTGTCTCGTTGCTCCTCGCTCATGGCCGCCGCCGACAGTCCCTTCGGCCGCACGGTCAGCGACACCGCGTCCAGGTGCTCGGGCGTGACGCCTGCGCTGGCCTCCGCGGTCTCGTGCATGGTCTCGACGAGTTGACGAAGGGCGGGGTCCTCGAAGTGTCCTCGCCACGTCTCGGCGAGAGGAAGGACGGTGTCCCCGTCGCGCAGGATGGACCGGTTGGCGCCGACGATGTCGACCGGCGCCGAGGGATCGAGGACCGCGACAGCCCGCTGGTCGTCGTCGAGATCGCGGACGAGGTCACGGGCCAGGTCCTCCAGGGCTCCCAGGGGGCGAAGCAGGTGTCCGCCGAGCAACGGGGAGTCGGCCGGGTCGGCGCCCAGGAAGCGGGGCGTCGTCGCGAGCACCCTTCCGCCGAGGATGACGTGATGGACGGAGACGTGGTGCCCGCCGAATCGCCACGACCACGGGGTGTCGGGATCAGTCGGGTCGCCGAACACGGTCACGTAGTACAGCTGCGGGTCGCGGCCTCGCTCCCGGCCCCAGTGGCGCTGCCAGTCCTCGACGGCATCGAGGACGTTCTCCAGGCCCATGATCGTCGTGGCAGTGACGTAGCCGGCTCGTGACAGACCCGCGGCGAGGAGCTGCATGGCGAGCTGCTGCTGACTAGGGCGCATCGCGGCCAGTGGGAGGCCGCCGTGGTCGGTCGGCGTGTAGAACCACCGGCGGCGCTCGTCGGCGTCGGCGAACGACCGGCACGCCACACGCCGCTGTGCCTCGTCGAGGCTGGTCACGAACGCGTGCGCGGCCGCGGCCATGCCTCGAGCGAGTGGTGTCGTGGTGCCGATCGACGTGGTGCTCGCGCCTGGCGTCTTCACGACGTGAGCTGGGGTGCGGTCGGCGCGTGCAGGCCGAACCGCAGGGTCGGGTCGGCGGGGTCCCAGGTGTTGTCGCGCTGGGAGCGACGACCCATGACGCCGACACGGTCGATGAGCTGGTTGCCGGCCTCGAGCCGCTCGGGCTCCCAGGCCCTCAGCGCTGCCGCGATGTCACCGGTGGACGCGGCGAGATGGTCGTGCAGCGCCCACGCGTCCTCTGCGGCCTTGGCGCTGCCGGCGGCAGCGTGCGGGCGAGGGGCGAACGCGGCGTCCCCCAGAACAGCAGCGCGCCCGTGGGCCATGTGCGGGATGCGCGTGTCGAGCACGACCTGCAGGTAGGGCTGCTCGGTGGCGCGGACCGCCTCGGCGAAGCTGGGAGCGACCATGTCGCCGGCCTCGACGCGCAGCCTGTCCACGAACCGCTGCTGGACCTGTCCGGGGTGGATGGACACCGGGCACTCGAAGCCGCGCAAGTCGGTGCACAGCTCCTGCAGCTCAGGACCCTCCGCGACGTTGCGGTACCAGACGTAGTTGAAGAGACGGTTTCCCGGCGTGGTGGACCCGTCCAGCCCCGGGATGGGGTAGAGCACCATGTGGGTGTCCCGGCCCACGGAGTAGTTGAGCGAGTCGCCGACGAGGTCGACGGTCTCGGCCGACAGGTCGGTCTCGGCGACGGTGCCGCGCCACCCGACGTACCCGCTGTAGTGGCGTTGCAGGTCGGGGTAGATGCGGCGGCGTGCAGTGGACGTGATCCCGTCGGCGAAGACGACGAGGTCGGCACGCTCCTCGCGGCCGGAGGTGAAGCGCAGGTCGACGCCGTCGGCGTCCTGGTCGAAGCCGACGAAGTTCTGGCCCAGGTGGTAGCCCTGGTCGCCGAAGTCGCTGAGCAGTGCCCGGTAGATGACACCCCAGGAGATGTAGGACCAGAGGACCGGCTCGTCGTGGACGATCCGGTTGTCCTGGTCGAAGTAGCGCAGCCGCGTGGTGGTCGTGCTGAGGTCGGCGACGTCCTGATCGCTGACCTCGTCGAACCAACGCATGGTCTCGGGCTGCAGCACGATGCCGCCGCCCCGGTTCTCCAGCGGCGTCGACGTGCGCTCGAAGATCTGTACGTCGAACCCGAGTCGCTTCAACAGAAGGGCGGAGGTGAGGCCGCCGATGCTGCCGCCGACGACCGCGGCCCGTGCTCCGTTGTAGGTGGTCATGCCCGACGTTTCCTCTCGGCGTATGGCTGTCCTCACGATCTTGGTGCCACACTGAGCGCCCCACCATGTGTGGAACTACAGGATCGGCGGACGCGAGTGGTTGAACGCACAGATGGAGGACACATGTCGACCGACCCGCAACCACTGACCGACGACACCGGGGAGGCTGACGAGCTCACCCGGTGGGTCGGCACGCTCGGTGAGCTGACCGTCGCCGTGAACGAGCAGCGGCCGCTGCCGGAGCTGCTGGAGATGATCGCCGGCACCGCGTGTCGGCTCCTGGGGTACGAGAGCTCGGGCGTGTTGTTGGCCAACGGGGATCGCACCGCGCTGGAGATCGCCGGCTCGTGGGGACTGAGCGAGGCCTACATCCACCAGATCAACATCGAGCGCCCCCTCGACCTCACGGTCGGCGAGCACGCGGCCAGTCCATCACGGCGCAGCTTCACCGAACGCGTTCCCACCCTCATCGACGACATCGCCTCCGACACCACCTACGGCCCGTGGGCCACCGCCGCGCAGGCGGCCGGCCACCGGTCGATGGCGTCTGTGCCGCTCTCCAGCGGACAACGGGTCCTGGGCACGCTGAACGTGTACGGCACGCGCCCCCGCCAGCTCTCCCCCACGGGTGTCCAGCTGCTGCAGCTGCTCGCCCACCAGGCCGGGGTCGCGCTGGAGACCCAGGAGCTGCTCGCCCGTGACCGCGCCCGTCTGCAGGAGCTCGGACAGCTGAACGACGACCTCAACGACCAGCGGGACCTCCTCCTCGCACACAGCGAGATCCACGACCGCCTGATGACGGTCGTCCAGCGTGCCGGCGGCCTGACCGATGCCAGTCGAGAGCTGGCGGAGATGACCTCGTGCGCCGTGTGCGTCACGGACACCTCCGGAACGCTCCTCAGCTCGGCGGGCTATGGCGGCCTGGTCGTGGATCCACCGGACGCGGAGGGGGCCGCCCGGAGCACACCACTCGGTCGCACCTCGGGCGCTGCCGTCATCGCCTCCGACAGCGCGATGCCGCCGCTGGCATCGGTGCCGATCCGGGTCGGGGAGGAGACGCTCGGCACCTTGTGGGCGACCTACCCCAAGGACCCCGACGAGCTCCGGCTGCGTGCGTTCGAGCAGGCAGCGGTGGTGATCGGGCAGACGCTGCTGCTGCGCCGGGCGCGGGAGGACGCCGAGTGGCAGCTGCGCGGGGACCTGCTGGCCGAGATGCTCACCGGCGACGACATCGACCTCGGCGTCGTCCTGGCGCGAGGCGACAGGGTGGGGAGCAACCTGCGTGTCCCCCACGTCCTGGGCATCCTGTCCTCGGCGGACGGCGACCCGGATGCGAGCCGGTTGATGGGCCAGCTGCGCTCCCAGGCCGCAGCCGCGCCGGCAGCACGCCTGCTCCTGGCTCGCCGCGAAGCGTCGGTCGTCGTTGCCGCACCGGCGACGGACGTCGACACGTTGCTCCAGCTGCTGCGCCTCACCCGGCAGCGGATCATGTCTGCCACCGGCAGGACGACCCGCGCGGCCATGAGCTCGATCGTCGAACCGACCCGCTTCAACGAGGCGCTGCGACAGCTGATCGGGCTGCTGAGACTGGTGCCGGAGTCTCCAGACGAACCCGTGCTCACCCTCGAGGACAGCGGGCTGGTCGGATTCATGCTCGCCGACCTCGACCCGTCCACCGTCAGCGCCCTCGCGGAGCGGTGGGTCGAGCCGCTGCGTCGCTACGACGAGAGGAACAACTCCCACCTGCTGGCGACCCTCCGGGCCTACACCGACAACCACCAGAACACCGCCGCGGCGGCGGCGGCCCTGTTCGTCCACGCGAACACGGTGAACCTACGCCTCCGACGTGCCGAGGAGGTCCTGGGAGCGAGCCTGTCGAACCTGGACCACCTCACGGCCGTGCGCGCCTCGCTCCTCATCGACGACGTGAAGCGGAACCTGCTGCGCTGACTCAGCGCATGCCCGGGAGGTGCGGGAGCTACCGCTTCATCCTCACGGCGACCACCACTCCGGCAACGACAAGGACCGCGCCCAGGTAGCCGAACAGGCCGACGTGCACTCCGGTCACCCACTCGATCACCACCGCCCCGACGACCTGGCCCCCGATGATGGCCATGCCGAGCACCAGGACTCCGTGCACCCGGACCAGCAGCGCCGCCAGCCAGATGTAGATGATGCCCAGCGGGCCGCCGACGTACAGCCAGCCGTTGTCCGGGAGCTCCGCGAACTGACCCGGCAGCGCGAGGCTCACCATCAGCACCACGCACAGTCCGACCGCACCGACGACGAAGTTCACGAACGTCGTCACCAGCGGCCCGACTCGGTGCGCCACCCGACCGTTGAGGGCCTGCTGGACGGACAGTCCCGCGCCGGCAGCGAGCGGCAGGCCCGCAAGCAGGAGGGTGACACCCACCGGTGCGTCGACAAGACGTTCGGCAGTCGCCATGGCTACGGCGGTCAACGCGGAGCACGCGGCCACCATCCGCGGCACGCTCCACGTCTGCCGGCCGCCCGGTCCCAGGCCGGCGTGGTCGACCAGCAGCCCGCTCACCGACTGGCCGGCGGTGGCTGCGACGTTGAAGAGCGCGACCCCGATCACGCCGACTGCCAGGCCCTGGCTGGTGATGAAGAAGGCCCCCAGCAGACCGCCGACCAGACCGATGAGAGGAACCTCTCCGCCGCGGGCGAGGCTGACCACGCGCACCAGGTCCGCTCGACGGTCGGCACGGAGAGCCACCAACGGCGTCAGGATGGCCAGCGCGATCACGAACCCGACCAGTGCAGCAGCGATCCCTGCGCGCAAGCCGGTGCCGAGAGAGTGTGCGAAGCGACCGTTGACCTCGGCCTGCAGCGCGAGCACCGCGCCGACGAGAAGCATCAGGGGAACGGTCACAGCCCGCAGGAGCCGGGACGGCCCGCCCGCCCCGTCGGGTCGTGATCCCGACGGCGGGGTGAGGTCAGTCGTCCGGGGCGTGTCGTGCACCTGAGCTCGCTCCCGCCATCGTCGACCACTACGTGACGATCCTCGGGTGCCCGGGTGACGTCGGCAATGGAGAACGGCACCACATGACGACAGGGCGCTGTGTGGCGCCACAGCAGCACCCCGTGTATGCGCCGAGTCCGGCGCCCCGCAGGCGGCCGCGTGCCCAGCTCCGGTCATGATGTAAGACAGCGCAGCCGGCGAGTCGGTCACTCGCACGATCATCGCCACCGACGGTGGTGCCGCCACGGCAACAGTCAGCGTGGACATCGACCGGGTCCGACCAGCGGTCCGAGTCACAAAGGTCCGCGCCGGAGCGACGTACTTGGCCCTGGGCCTGTCGCCGGCGGTCGCGCGACCGACCTCCACTCGCGGGTCGCCACCTACAAGGTGACGCGCAGGACCAAGGGGAACCGCGTCGTCTACCGCGCGGTGGCGACCGAAGGGGACACTTCGTGGTCCACCGTGGCCGTACCTACACAGTGCTGGTGAAGGCCGCGACGCGTCCCAGCGATGTCTTCGCCTCGAACACCCCCGTCCGCCTGCCGGCGGCGGTGTCCCGTTCAAGCGCATCGGCAAGAACACCTTGGCGCACGGGGTGACCTTCGAGCACGCGATGCGGCACACCACCTGGTGGAATACCGGCATCCGCGTCGGCACCCGCACCCCCGTCACGGCAGTGAAGGTCGTGCACTGATCTGGCAGCACGGACGACCGCCTCTGTCTCGCCTCGGCGCGGGCTAGGGGCGGTCGTGCGTGGTGACCAAGCAATGAGTCCCTCTACGCCACAGGTCGGCTGTGTCGAACCGTCCCCATGAGGAACCGATTTCGGAGCGATCAAGAGCGCGAGGGCTCGACACGCACCCAGTTCCGCTGGGGTGTCGGAAACGGGACGCGGTCACCGAATGCCGGGATGGGCTCGCGGAGCGACCCGGTACGGGATCGACCACCGGGGCGGGCCCCGAGCCCCTCCGCCACCGGGGCGCTCCCCGAGCCCATCC